>DAORCZ010000080.1:0-15145 GCA_035345735.1 Pseudomonadota bacterium
AATCTCCCTCGGAGGTCACGATGATGACGGGGATGTGGCGCGTCAGCTGATCCTGCTTCAGCTGACGCAGAGCGTCGACCCCGTCGAGCACCGGCATGTTGAGGTCGAGCAGGACGAGATCGGGCTTCTGGCTGGTGGCAAGCTCGACGCCTTCGGCGCCGTTTTTGCCCTCCAGGTACTCGTAGTCTGCCCCCAAGATGGCGCGCTCTAGGATGCGCACCGTCGCCGTGTCATCAACGAGAAGGATTCTTTTCCGCGCTGGCATGTGCTGCACCCCCTCGATGAACCTAGCTAGAAGAGCCGGTCTGGCTGAGCCGCGCACAGAGCGCGATGACGTCGGCGGGCACGCTACCACCCGCCTGTTGATGAGCGACGAGCAGGCCCAAGCTGGCCCGCGCTGACTGCACGATCAGCTCGCCGGTGCTTGCCCCGACGGTCACCGTGCCTCCTGCGCTGCTCGCCGGTCGTGCGCCTTCGGTCGCGGGAGCGGCCGCGGCCGCACTTGGGGTCGGAGCAGCGGCGGGTGTAGCCGTCGCTGCGACTGCCGTCGGGCTACCAAACAACGCCAGCACTTCACCAGCGTGCTTGAACACGTCCACGCGCGCGAAGTGATGGGTGATGATTCCCTTGCCGCTGACGATGTAGGTCGTGCGGGCCGTGGTGTCGCCGCGTACCGCTCCCCATTCTTCGCAGGTGCGGCGCGTGGGATCCGACAGCACGTCGAAGTTCAGCTTGTTCTCGCGCGCAAACTGCGCCACGTCGGGCTGCCGGCTGGGCGTGATGCAGACGATGGCGACGTCGCGGGCGGCAAATTCTGCTTGCAGATCGCGAAACGCGGTCGCCTCGCGCGTACAGCCCGGGGCGCCAGCCTGCGGCAGGAACGCCACCACGACCGACGAGTGCCGCGAGGTCAGACGATCCAGGATGATCATCTGATCCTCTTGGTTGGACAGAGCAAAGCTCGGACCTAAGTCACCAACATTTGGCATGTTGGATATCTTACAAATATATCTTCGCCTAAATCTACGGTTCTCTGAGGCTGGACGATGTAGGAGCCCTGGCCAGGGCGCGGCCGGATCAGACACCGGACCTTGCAGGCAGGGGCTACCGACGGAATGTGGCGGTGTGCGCGAGGTCGAAGGGGCAGAGCGAGAATCTCAGGGAGGGGGCGGAGGAACGAACCCGGCGCGGCCCAGGGAAGACCAAGTAACGCCGACGGAGGCGGGTTACTGCTTGATGTTGAGCGCGAAGTCGTCGACGAAGAAGCTGGTCGCAGTGTTCAGGTCTTCAGTGGCACTGAAGTGGATGCGCACCGTCTGACCTTTGAAGGCCGAGAGGTCGAACGTCTTCTGGGCGAAGGGCCCCTGGTTGACGTTGCTGTACTTGCCGAGAGTGCGCAGCACCTTGCCGCTGCTGTCTTGCACCGTAAGCGTCAGGATGTCGTAGTCGACCGGATCGATTTCACTGGTGGCAATGCCCAGCCAGAACGACAGGCTGGCGCTGCAGGCGGCCGCCGGGATCGTCACCTGCTGGTACAGCGTATCGGTGTGCGGCTTGCCATAGCCCAGCAGCCAAGCCGTCCAGTTCCCGCTGTGCGCGTTGTCAGCGTTGCTGTTGTCGATGACGTTGCCGCTCTCGGTCCAGCCGGTGGCGCCGCTCTCGAAGCCGGGGTTGTTGAGGAGCTGACGGCTGACGCTGCAGCTACCGCCCATGTTGGTGACCGTCACGTTGACCGCGGCGGAGGTGCCGACGTTGCCGGCCGCATCATAGGCCTTCGTGGTGAGGGCGTACGGGCCGTTGCCTACCGTGCCGCTGTCCCAGGTCACGCTGTACGGCGCGCTGGTGTCCGTGCCCAAAAGCGTCGAGCCGGCGTAGAACTCAACCTTCGTCACGCCAACGTCATCACTGGCGCTGGCCGTTAAGGTGACGCTGCCGGTGAGGGTCGCGCCCGCCGCCGGGCCGGAAAGCGACGTTGTTGGCGGCTTGGTATCGCCCCCGCCGCCGCCTGCTGGCGAGCCGACGTTGATCGCCGCGAAGGCGTTCTGCACCGCCGCGTACTCGGCGCTGGTGCCGCCGTACAGGTCGGTGGCTGCCGCCAGAAACGCCGTGCGCGCACCCGCATAGTTGGTGCTGGCCGTCATCTTGGTCGCAAGCGCGCGGT
Organism: Pseudomonadota bacterium; assembly: GCA_035345735.1. Taxonomy (GTDB): domain Bacteria; phylum Myxococcota_A; class Polyangia; order Palsa-1104; family JAEUJZ01; genus JAEUJZ01. Next base: position 2,162 of record DAORCZ010000080.1, read on the forward strand.
AGGCGATGCGAGCTGCCTTGTCGTTGCCGATGCCGGTCATGCCGCCGGTCAGGTATGTGCTGTAGGACTCGTCGCTGCTGTTCTTGCTGGCGCCCTGGCTTAGGAAGTAGAAGGCGCGGTTCATCGGGCCCGACGAGTAGTGCACGTCGGTGCTGCCGAGCGAGCTAGACCAGGCATCCTTGCTGGCGCTGTCCTTGCTGGGCTTGACCATGTAGCGCAGGGGTGTGGCGTTTAGCTGCTCGCCAATCAGCCAGTTCCCACCGGTGTTGCCAATGGTCGCGCCGCTGCCCCCGCGGGCATAGAACTCGACCATGGTGCCGTGGATATCGGACATCGCTTCGTTGAGGCCGCCCGACTCGCCGGAGTAGGTCAGGTTGGCGGTGCGCGCCGTTACGCCGTGCGTCATCTCGTGACCCGCGACATCGAGGCTGGTCAGCACCGTAAACGACCTGCCGTCGCCATAGGTCATGCAGAAGCAACCATCCGACCAGAACGCGTTGTCGTAGTTGCTGCTGTAGTGGACGCGGTTATAGGTCGCCTTGCCGGCACCATCGATGCCGTTGCGTCCATGCACCGCCTGGTAGTAGTCGAAGGTCTTCTCGGTTCCAAAGTGCGCATCGACGCCGGCCGTCTCGCCGTTGTCGCCCGTCGTCGAACCGCCCGAGACATAGTTCTTGCCGTCGCCCCAGGTGTTGTCTGCGTCGGCAAACACGGTGCCAGTGCCGCTGGTGCCGTGGTTCAAGTTGTAGGTGGTGATGTTCATCGTGCGCGCGACGTCGCGCAGCTCAAAGCCCGAGGTCGCAGAGTCGGTGCCCAACTCGATGCTGCCGCTGTACTGCGACTTGCCCGTGCCCTTGCTGGCGGCGGTGTGCAGCGTGCTCCAGCGCTTGAGGATCTCGCCCGAGTGGGCATCGACCATGAAGTCGGTGTGCTGGGTCTCCTCTGCGCCATTTTCAAGCTCGGTGTGGACGTGATAGGCCAGGGCGTAGCCGCCGACCCTTCGCTCCATGTCCTCGGCGTTGAGCTCACCCTGGGGACCGCGCAACCGCTGCGCCCGCTCGCTCTCGACGACGCGCGGGAAGATCATGAGCTCGACGGCGGGCTCGCGGGCATAGTCGCCCTGGGGATTCAGCTCGCTGCGCACGATGCCCAGCGCATCGCTCCCACTCAGCGTTGGCTGCGTTGGGATGTCGATGCCACTGCGCAGCTCCGAGATCAGGCCATGCGGCTCGTTCTCACCGGCCAGCGCAACGATGGCTTCGCCCTCGAAGATGCGCAGACCGCGGTAGGTCTGGTCGAGCCGGATATGCGTCTGCCCCAGCTCATCCGACACCGCGCTGCGCGGCACAAAGTTGTGCGCCGTATCCAGGCCAAAGCTGCCTCGCAGCGACTGCAGATAGGAGGTGCTGCGGGCCACCGCCGCGCGCAGGACCGGGGAGCTCAGCAGCGCCTGGCTCGCCTCTCCGAGGGGCGGCTGCGCCCCCTCATCGCGTCCAGACGAGCAGCCCGAGGCCAGCACCAAGACCGGCAGCGCGGACCACATTGCGGAGGTGGAACGACGGAAGAACAGTGGGGAAAAGGGGAATGTGCGGGTCATGATGCGGACAACAGCAAAGCCCGGGCCGAACCTCCGACGCGGGGAAAAAATCACTTCTTCTCGACGAGAAACTCAGCTCTGCCGACGGAACGAAGGACACGGCGCAACGCCCGCAGGGGCAGGGATTCCCACCCCAATCGGTTACTGCAGACCCCAGTCTCTAGGCGGCCCGCCTCCCTGCCATATCACCCGCCTCTGACCACCGGGGCGAAAGCCTTGCGCGCCACAGCCGCAGGATCATCTTAGGAAGCATCGCGCCCAGCGTCCTTGCTCCCCGGCCGCTGCACTCTGTTCTCCGTATAGAAGGAGCCTGACGAATGTCGTCCCGATCCCTCTCTCTACCGGTCATCGTCGCCCTGATCCTGGGTCTATTCTCGGTCCTGCGGTACTGCGGCCAAGCCCAACGCAATCCCGTCACCGGCGAAGTTCAGCGCGTCGCGCTGTCGCCCAAGCAGGAGATCGCGCTCGGCCTGCACTCGGCGCCGATGATGATTCAGCGCCACGGCGGAGAGCTACGCGATGCCGACATCGCGCCCTATGTCAGCCGCGTCGGCCACCGCTTGGTGCAGAGCACCTTTGCCCGCACCGCCCCCTATCGCTTCGACTTTCACGTGCTGCGCGATCGCCAGACCCTCAATGCGTTCGCGCTACCCGGCGGGCAGATCTTCATTACCCAGGCCCTGCTCATGCGACTGCGCAGCGAGGCGCAGCTGGCCGGAGTGCTGGGGCACGAGATCGGCCACGTCATCGCCCGCCACGGCGCCCAGCACCTGGCCAAACAGCAGCTAGGGCAAGCCCTGGTCACCGCCGTCCAGGTCGGCAGCTACGACTCCCGCGATCCCGGCCGCGGCCGCGCCGCTTCCCTGCTGGCGCAGGCCGCAAACCAGATGATCGGTCTGCGCTATGGACGAGAGGACGAGCTAGAATCCGACGCCTATGGTTTCCGCATCCTCGTCGAGGCGGGCTACGATCCGCGTGGTCTAGCGGAGCTTATGGACGTGCTCGATGCCGCGAGCAGCGGCGGTCGCCCGCCCGAGTTCCTGTCGACCCACCCCAACCCCGGTAATCGCCGGGCCCGTATCGCCGAAGCCATCGCCGAGCGCTTCCCGACGCCCCCCGGCCTCCCACCCGGGCTGCGCCGCGGCGACGACGACTTCGCCACGCATGTTCTGCGCGCCGCCCCGGAGACCCGCCTTTAGCCCGCGTCGTGTGCCCGGCGCATTCGGCGGATCGAGGTGCGGCGGCGCTGACGACCCAACTGGCGGAGGCGCTCGGCGGCAAGGGGTCTGAAAGTGGTTCAGGGGCGCTGACCTAGCGATATACAAGCGCCAACCGGCGCGCGGCGGCCAGGGCTGGGCGGGTCGCGGGTTGCGTGTAGACCGCGACAGCTTCGACGTCGCGTGGCAGGGGCAAAAAGCCAGCGGCGCGTGCGGCTTTCTGCGGCGTGCGGTGCGTGCCCAGCAGCGACACGGTCAGCACGCCGCGGCGCCGCAGTTCCCATAGTGCTGCGCGTAACAGCAGCGTGGCTACATCGGATCGCCCCGGCGATGTGGCCAGAAAGTCGATGTTGGCGGCGCGTTCGCTTGTGCGGCCAACCTCTTCCACGATGCAGCTTGCGATCCAGCCGATGACGTCGCCGCCTTCGACATAGACCAGGCCGTGGACTTGCTGCGGAAAGCGCAGAAACGGTCGCAGCGCATCGGCATCCCAGATCAGCGCCAGATCGGCCCCGTCGGCACGCCGCCCCCAAAGCGCCGCCACCGCTGGCAGGTCGGCTTCGGTCCACGGACGCAGCGTTGCCGACGTCGGGACATCGGGTGGATCGCGTGACAGCGGTTCGCGCTGGGCCACGGCGTGCAGCAGGCGTGGCGAGAGCGGTTCGGGATACCAGCGCACCAGCCGCGACGGATCGCAGACGTGGACCCACCAGCCCAGCATGCCCAGGGGCACGATGTCGGGGGTGCGATGCCATGTGCGGGCGGCATCGGGTCCCGTGTCGACAAAGCCGACAGAACACAAGTGGCCGTGCGGTTCGGCGTGAAGCAGCCGGCGCGCGGTGTCGATCAGCTGGCGGGCGATGCCGTGCCCGCGATGGTGCGGGTGGACTGATAGGCCGCTGCCCAGCCCCCCACTGCCCAGCTGATGGCCCACGCGCACGCGCAGACGTCGCGTCATCAAAGTTCCGACCAGCCGGCTGCCCTCATAGGCGCCCAGCCACTGCGCCGACGGCCACGCTGTGGAGGGGGCATCGGGGACATAGGGCCCCAACAATGCCGACAGCAGCTCGCCCGTCCAGCGTTGATACAGAAAACCGCCAGCGCTGGTTTGCGAAGCGCTGTTCAGGAACGCGGCCACGTCATCTGGGGAGTCACGAATCTCGGCCACTTCGATCATGGGGACTCCGCGAGGGGCGCGCCGGCGACCCCGCGATCGAGCCGCTGCCGCAGGCCGGGCTGCAGCGCGAACAGATGCTGATGCCAGGCCGCCGAATACAGACCTGCCGTATCGCCCGTGTACAGCGACGCCAGGCGCGCGGCGACATCGATGTCCTGCGTGGGTTGAAAGGGGCCCGGGCGGTTTGTCGCCAGCACCCACGATTCGGTGTACCCGAACGGTTCGATGTGCGCGCTGTACGAATGGACATGACGAAAGGCGCGCGCCACGATCTGTCGTCGGCGCAGGTGCGGCAGATAGGACGCCAGCGATAGCTCGGCCAGCTGAGCGACGAAGATACCGCCGGGCCGCAGGCAGCGGGCGGCCATGGCAAAGGCCTGCTCGGTATACAGATGATCTGCAGCCGATTCGGCAAAGGGGTTGCAGCCATCCAGGTCGATTGCCGGGTCGGACAAATCGTAGACAAGAATGTCAACTCCGGCATCGGGCCCATGACGCTCGACCTGTTCGCTGAGCGCGCGCAGCGCCGTCCATGCGTCATCCAGATCGATGCGCAGGCGCGGATCGTGCTGACAGCCGGCCCAGAACGACGGGATCAGCGCCTGCGTCTGTTCGATGACGGTGCGCGAGATGTCGACCAGGTGGACCGATTCGGTGTCTGCGAAGCGCAGCGCTTCGCGAGCCGTGGCGCCATCGCCGCCGCCGATGATCAGCCACCGCCGGCGCGCATCGACCAGGAGGGCCGCAGGAAAGACCAGCGCGGCGGTGTACACCGGGTCGATGACCTCGGTGAGCTGGACCGTTCCGTCCATGATCAGCGCGCGGCCGAACTCCGCCAAGTCGCCAATCTGGATGCGCGATGTCATGTCGATGGGCGCGGGGTAGTGCTCTTCGACGTCTAGAAGCCAGGGACCTTGTCGCTTGATCAGAAGCACGCGCCCGGGGCTGATCATCTCTGTATGGGTATGCTGCCAATCGGTCATGGCGACGGCTTCCTATCTGGATCGCGCGCCGGGCTTGGGGCTACGTCGATGGCTGCGGCGGCGGCAGGTGTTCCGCGGTCGATGACCTGCACGCTGTACCGTTGGCACTGCAGCGCTTCGCGCAGATAGGCAAAGCAGTCGTCGGGCCGCAGGCTGCTGCCGCAGGTAAATAGATCGACGGCGGCGTAGCCGTGTTCGGGCCAGGTGTGGACGCTGAGGTGCGACTCGGCGATAACGACGACGCCGCTTACGCCGTGCGGGCTGAAGTGGTGGAAGCAGCGGTCGACGATGGTGGCACCGCAGCGCAGGGCGGCTTCGACCAAGATGGCCTGGATGGCCTGCGGGTCATCCAGCGTATCGCGCGCGCAGTCGTACAAGTCGGCCAAGATCTGGGAACCGAGAGCGTGCATGGCTGCGCACCATACGCCAGCCCGCTGCGAAACGGGGGGCGGGCGTCGATGCGCAATTCGCGAGCGCGAAAGCGTTTCTCGTTGCGCGCGATATGAACCTAGGCGAAGCGCACGCAGTAAATCGGCGGCAGGTGGGCGCTGAGCGTCCCGAAATTCTCTCCGCCGTCCTCACTGATCCACAGCGCGCCGGTGGTGCTGCCAAACAGCAGGCGCTCGCCGCTGTCGTCGATGGCCAGGGCGTGACGATAGACGATGTCGTAGGCGTGCTCCTGCGGCAGACCACGGCGCAGCGTCTCGAAGGTCTTGCCGCCATCGCGCGTGCGGGTCATCACCACCTGTCCTCCAACCGGCAGACGGTGCTCGTCCTTCTGCGCCGGCAGGAACCAAGCCGTCTTGGCATCCCGCGGGTGCACCGCAACCGCAAAGCCAAAGGTCGCCGGTGCGCCGGGTGGCGATACGATCTCGGTCCAGCTCGCCGAGCAATCCTCCGAACGGAAGATGCCGTTGTGATGCTGCACCCACAGCGCATCGGGCGTGGCGCGACACTGCACCATGCAGTGCGGATCCTGAATATGGGGATCGCCCTGTCGCTTGGGAGGCATGAACGCGGCGCGCATCCCTTGGGCACAGACTTCCCAGCTCTGTCCGCGATTGCGCGTGCGCCAGACGCCGCCGCAGGACACCGCCACCAGCACGTGTGCACCGTCGCGTGGATCGACGCAGATCGAGTGGATACCGGGATAGTCGGCGCCTCCGCCCAGCCACTTTTTGCGCCCCGGCTCGTCCCACAGCGACTGCACAAACTGCCAGCTCATCCCGCCATCGCGCGAGTGGAAGAGCGCCCCCGGAATCGTGCCGCACCAAAGCTCGCCGGGCTCGCTGCCGCTCTCCAGGGCCCAGATGCGCTGCACGCTCCATGGCAGCGGGCGACCGTGCGGATCCAGCTCAGGCGCCGCGCCCTCGGGACGGGGCGGAAAGCGCGGTGGGGTGCAAGCCTCCCAGGTCTTGCCGCCATCGTTCGAGCGCGAGAGCTTGGGACCGAAGTGCCCGTGGTCAAGCGCCGCATAGATCGTCCCGCCGCGCGCCGCCGGCTCTGCCAGGACAATCGAGACATTTTCGGCCAAGTGCGCCACGTGCGCGATGCGCCACGCCCCCTCGGCTGCCCCGCCTGCCGCGCGCTCCCAACGAAACAGTCCCTTGCGCGTCGCAACCCAAGCCAGATTCCCCTGCGAGTTCATGAAGGCTCCTTCGATTCCCTACGATTGGAAAAAGCGCCCTAGCCACCGGATAGGGCTTGCATGATGTAGATCTCGGCTCCGTCGGGGATGACATCGCTCTGGCCTGCGCGATCGCGGATCTGCTCACCGCCGACAAAGATGCTGACGTGCCGCCGCACCTCGCCCTGGTCATCCAGGATGTAGCCGCGCAGCGCCGGGTTCTGCGCGAACACCGCCGACAGCGCCTCGTGCACCGTGCCGCCCGGTACCTCCAGGGTGGGAACATCGAGGTGACGACGAAGATTGGCGGTAAACGCGACGCGAACCATGGCGCCGACGCTACTTGCCCCCTCTGACACCTGTCAACGACGAGCCCTACCTGAGGCCGCTTCCCGTCCGGTTACCCCCGCTTGGAGCGGGTCGTTTATGCATAGCCTAAAGGAAGAATTGCACGATTGCCGGCAGGAGTAATTTATGCATATATTTCAACATAAGAGGTTCACATGCAGAGCTGGCTTGATTACTTCCCGCACTGGCACGAGCCGGTCAGCGTTCATCCGGTCGTCGCAGACGTGCTCTCGCTGGGGCCACGCGATGAGGCGGAGCTCGACTTTGCTCGCTTCGTAGATGCGGCGCCGAAGACCGAGGTGCACGTCCACGCCGAGGCGGCCGTCCCCCCGACGTTCTACGCGGGGCTTTCGGGGCAGCCGGTCGGGGCGGCGGAGCCGTTTTTGAACTTCGGCGATTTTCTGCGGCGCTGGATGCGCAACCTCGGCCACATGCGGGAAGCGGCCGACTACGGCCGGCTGGCGCGGGCCTTCGTCGCAGATCGCGCAGCGCGCCGCATTGTGCGCTGTGAGTGTCATCTCAGCCCGCTCGATACCTCGCTTTATCGGGCCCGCGTCGCACCTGGGCTGCCGGAGTTGGCTTTGGCCGACAACCTGGCCCACTTTGCCGCCGGCCTGCGCGACGGCATGGTGGCGGCTGGTGGGCAGGTGCGGGTGCGCGCCGTCGTCGATCTGGTCAGCGTCGCAACGGAGGACGATCTGCAGGCGGCCTATGCCGCGCTGGCGCCATTTGTCGATTCCGCAGACAACCGCGATGCCGACGGTGAGCGCATCTTCATCGCCATCGGCCTCGGTGGTCCCGAGCAGCCGGCCCGCGCCGCCTTCTTCCAGACCGCCCTCGCCCCCTTCCGCGCCCTCGGCCTGCGCCTCGACCTGCACAGCGGCGAGCAGCTTCACGTCTCGCCTGCCGAGCACGCCCAGGCCGTCGCCCTGCTCTCTCCGGACCGCGTCGGCCACGGTTTCCGCGGTGCTGCCGATGGCTTCTACTTCGGGGGGGCCATCGCCGCCTGCCCGCTTTCGAACGTGCTCCTGCGCTGCCATCCCGATTCGCTGGCCAGCCATCCAATTGCGGATATGTATGCGCGTACGCTCAACGTATCTATCAATACTGACGACCCGTTGCTATTAGGCACTAACTTGGTCTTGGAATACGTCGCCCTGCGCCGCTGCTTCGGCTTCGATCGCGACTTCTTCGCCGCCACCCAGAAGAACGCCGAGGCGCAGCTCTTGGCCCCGCGCTGATCCCGCCGCCAGAAGCACGTCAGCGGACCGCGGATTTTGCGGCAGGATTTGCGACCAGCGCGAGCTTTGCGCATCGCCTTTCTCCGTCGCCCAGCACGCCGTCGAAGTCGGCTGCGTGCGCCCCCCGCTCGCCCTGTCTTGGCTCTAGGATGGGGACCAACGGAAGGCGCCGATGAAGACCGTGCTGAAGATCCTCCTGTGGCTGCTGGGGCTCGCGCTCGTCGCGTGGCTGGCGATTCGTCTGCTAACGCCGCGCCTGGATCGCTGGGGGGCCAGCGATGCCGAGGTCGCCGCTACCTACCCCGGCGATGAGCTGGTGCCGCAGCCCAAGAGCTTCGTCAATCGTGCCGTCACCGTGCACGCCCGTCCCGAGCACATCTATCCCTGGCTGCGTCAGCTGGGGGCGGATCGCGGCGGGCTTTACAGCTACACCGGCTTTGAAAAGCTCATCGGCTGCCCGCTGCAAAACGCCGACCGCATCCATCCCGAGTGGCAGGCCCTCGCCGTCGGCGATGCCGTCAAGATGTGCCCACACGATCCCGCGCCGCCGCCGTACATCGTGGCCCAGATCATTCCCGATCGCGCCCTGGTCATGGGCCATCAAGAACAGGGCAAGTGGGTTGACCTATGGCAGTTCATCCTGACGCCGCAGCCCGATGGCACAACGCGACTTCTCTTGCGCACGCGCACGATGATGGTCGGCGGCTTCTGGGATGTCATCCACCCCGGCGTGTTCATCATGGAACGCGGCCTGCTGCTCGGCGTAAAGAGCCGCGCTGAGCGACTGGCTCGCTGATCGTTCTTCCCTGCTTACCGGCGACCAAACCAGCGACGCTTCTTCTTGGGCGTATGCGCGCCGTGGGAGTACTGGGGGTCGAAGCGGCCGTTGCGGTTCATGTCGAGGAAGATGGGGTTGGTGAGGAGCAGCGGGCGGACATCGAAGCGGCTGCGGTCGCCGACGATGGGGGCCAGGACCTGGTCGCCATCGACGCGGACGACGACGTAGGCATCCTGGCTGGGCGGCAAGTTGAGCGGGATCTGCCGCACCAAGCGGGTCGGCTTCTGGCTGGGCGGAATGGGCAGGCGCATCGCTTCGCGGCCATTGATGTAGAGGATCAGCCGACTGACCGAGACCCAGGGCGCGGCAGAGACTTCAACCGAAAGCATGGGCTGTGCGCGCCGCGGCGGGGCCAAATCCCCGATGTCGGCCCCATCGATGTCCATGCGGATGAAGGGACCCGTCGTGAAGAAGCTGTGATGCGAGCGCACCGAGCCCGCGACCTCCTCGGGCGTGGCCTTGAGCGGGCTGTCATCGGTAACGCGAACGTAGTTTCGGGGGTAGCCGCCAATGTTGTAGTTCAGGTGGTGGGTGTCAGAGTTGCCCGTCGCGGTGATGAGGTGTCCGAAGTTCAGCAGGGACAGCCAGTCGTGGATGGCGCGGTCGATGTGCTTGCGCTCGGCGTCTTGGTAGCCGTTGAGAACCTCCAGGGCGTCGAAGTCGAACGAGAACCCCTCACGCGTAGCGCGATCGAGCGTGGAGTCGAAGCCAGCGAGGTTGAAGTAGCCAATCTCGGCATCGATGCGCGGGTGGTGGATGGTAAGCAGAGCGCGCGGATGCTCGGCGCGGGCGTGGGCAAAGATCTCATCCGCGTTGCGACCTGCGACGTGGACCGCACCATGGCCGGCGCGGTTCAACTGCTGCGGCATGGGAAACAGACCGTAGTGACCCCAGCCGGCCGTCGTGATCTCATCGCCGAGGGCCGACAAGAGCTGGCTCTCAGCGCCGAGCTCCTGAATGTACGGCGCGTAGTCGCAGACCACGTTGTGATCCGTGGCGACGATCATGTCGACACCATCGGAGAGAAACTCGTACACGCGATCGCGCAGCGACACTCGCGAGTCCGGAGAACAAGCGGAGTGCACGTGAAAATCGGCGGAGATCCAGCCGCGGGTGTCGAGGACATGATGCAGCTCGGTGCGGATCGTGGCCGGCGTCGAGCCGATCACCACGTCGGAGAGGCGAACCGAGTCCCACTCCAAGCCGCGGCTGACGTAGATGTCGTAGTGGCCGGCGGGCACGTGCAAGGCCCCCAGCCCGGTGCTCGACATCACGCGGTTGTAGGCAGCGATGGCATCGCCTTCCGGACGTCCGACATCACCGGGGGACAGCGCCGGGTCGGCGGTCCCCCGGATGCCGATGAAAGTGAGCTTGGCCGGGATGGGCTTTTGCGTCTGCGCGTCGCGCACCTCGTAGCTCAAGATGCCGCTGTCATGCAGGGCGTGGCGAGCAGGATCGGCCGCGCCAGTTCGAGGACTGGCCCAGGACGAAAGCGCCCAGCGCAGCGCGCAGCCAAACAGCAAAAGTGCAAGCGTCGCGCGCACCTTCGTCGAGCCAGGCATTCTCATCGGCTGAGCCTAGTCGATTTGCGGTGGGCTCGGAACCCGGTTCGCCGTGAGAGGCGAAGCACGCTCAGGCTGAGCGGATGCGCGGGGCGGCGCACTTCTTTTCGCGGTTCAAAAGCGGCAGCAAGCGATCGGCAGCAGGCTCGAACAGCTGGCCTCGCCCCCGCTGTGCCAGCGCAGTCCTGGAGTTCCATCGGGCAGCGCGCGCCACTCCACCACCACACCGACCCAGCCACGTGCGCCCAGCGGATAGGTGTACCCCTGACAGTTGTCGGCGACGCCTTGCGCAGGCTGCTCGGGATTCGTGGTGGGTTTGTTCCAGTTGGGCATGTACACCCAGGACCGCGGGATGGTCGCGGTCGCCCCCAGCACTCCCGTCGCGACGCTCTCGTAGAGCTCGTCCATCATGCACATGTGGGAACCCGGTCCGAACTCGGCCGTGCATAGCTGTGCGGCCATGGCCAGCCCAGGGGAAGGCGAGTTCAGCCCCGGAATGCGCCCGAGCGTGGTCTGCCCCGTCGTGCCGACAAAGGGCCAAGCCCATCGGTGGTCAGGGTCTGTCCATCCGAGCAGCGCGGCAGGCTCTGCGGCATCACGACCTCGGAACAACCGTGGAGCGACAGCACACCGACCAGCGCGCCGCTCCACGAAAAAAGGCGCGAGCAATCCCTCATAAGACACCTCGTTAAGCGAAGAATAGGAAGGCGATCTTATTTTCCCGCGAAGGGTGGGAGGACGGCAGACTTTGTGCGCAGACCTCAGGGAACGCTGAGCAACGCGCTGGCCAGCAGAAACGCGCCCAGCCGCCGCATCGGCGTCGTCGCTTGACCGCGCGCTCCCGCCGCAGGCTAACTGAGGCATGTCTTCTTTCCTGCTCGGTGCGCCGCCAGGTGCCCTGTCTAGTGGGCCGCGAACGGTGTGGGTCGACACCGATCTGGCGTTGGGAGCGTGGCGCGGCGATGTCGATGATGGCTATGCCCTGGCCGCCATCTTGGCCGCTCCAGACGTGCAGCTTCTGGGCATCAGCACCGTCTCGGGTAACGCGCCCAGTGACGTGGCGTACCGCTGCGGCAGGGCCCTCCTGCAGGCGACCGGGCGGTCACATCCGTTGATTCAGGGCGCCAGTCGTCCCGGGCAGGACAGCGCTGCGGCCGAGGCCATCGCAGCGCTGCCAGAAGGAAGTGCCGTGCTGGCGCTCGGTCCGCTGTCGAATATCGCGGCGGCGCTGCGGCGCGATCCTCGCTTGGCCGAGCGCATCACCGTGTATCTCGTCGGGGGCAACCTGCAGAGCTGGGGCCGCTTCCCGCCGGTCTGGCCGCACGAGTTCAACCTGGCCATTGATGCGCCGGCGGCGGCAGCCGTCTTTTCTGCGCCGCTGCGCCGTCGCGTGCATCCGCTGCCCGGCTGCGGCCGACTCCTCGTCTCGCCCATCGAGCTTGCCCGCATCGCAGCCGCTTCACCGCTGGGTGCCTATCTGGTTCGCCACTCGCTGCGCTGGCTTTCGCTGTCGCCCTTCCGCCTGCGCGCGCTGCGCTTTCCGCTGTGGGACCTTGCCCCGGCGCTCGATTTTCTGGGGCTGCTGCCAGCGCGGGTCGATACCCAGCGCGTTCGTTTGCAGGGCCGGGGTCTCTTGCGCCTCGACGCGAGTGCATCCCCGAGCGAGTTCGTCTATCCCCAAGACATCCCCACTGCCCTTTCCCACTTCCGTCAGCTGCTCGCCGCGTCGCGCCTTTAGCTCGCGAACTCTCGAAGGCGCGGCGCGCATTCCTGATACGATCTCCTGTCGCTCTGCTGTGCGATGGGGGGAGCCATGCTGGCCCAGCTAGAGATGTGGATCGGACTCAATGGCGAGAGCCTGCTGCTCGCTGCGCTGTGTCTTTTGATATCGCTCATCGCGCTGAGCTTCGTCGAGAGCCGCTTCTCTGAGGGCCGGCGCGTAGCGCTAAAGAGCGGCCAGACCGGCGCCCAGATCGCGCAGACGATCCTGCAGGAAAATGGCGTCTTCGGAGTCGCCGTAGTCCGGCACGCGGGCTTCCTCAACGACCACTATGACCCGTCGGAGCGAAAGCTCTCGCTAAGTCCCGAGGTGTATGACGGCACGCACGCCACCGCCGCCGGCATCGCCGCTCACGAAGCCGGCCATGCGCTGCAGCAGGCCAACCAAAGCCTGTCTCTGTGGCTGCGCAGCGCGCTCTTGGGGCCGGCATCCGTCGGCTCCGGCATGGCCGAGAACCTGATCATTCTGGGCCTGGCGATGTCGGGCTTCCATCGCGTCGTACCCGGCACCATCGGCTATGGCTTTGCCATGGTCGGCCTGTTCCTGTTTTCGATCTGCGTGCTGTTCTCGCTGTCGATGTTGGTCAACGAGATCGACGCCTCGCGCCGCGCCCG
>DAORCZ010000081.1:0-14945 GCA_035345735.1 Pseudomonadota bacterium
TGTACCACCACAGCGGCGAAGCCAAGACCGCCGTCGCCACGCCAAAGCGCGCAGCCGTCAGCGACAAGCGCCGCTGCAAGAGCGCGTGCATCCGCCAGATACCGATCAGCGCAAAGGTCAGCGAGCCGAGGCCGGTGACGAAGAAATCGAACTCTCCCTCGGGAACCGCGACGTAGGCGTGTATCGCCGCGAGGAAGGCCGGCGGATGACCATGAAAGCTCTCGGTGGCGAGGATCACCAGGCGCTTGAGGGTAAGGCCCAGGAAGTAAAACGGCGTCCACAGGATGGGCGGGCCGATGGGGTTCGGATTGGCGACCATCCCGGTGACCTCGCGACCAAACCCCGCGAGGAGCTGCGGCGAGGCCACCGACGTCATGTCGAAAGTGTGATGACGCAGCAGGGCTGGGTAGTAGAGGAAGGCGAAGAAACCATCGCCCGACGCCTTGCCCTGAAAGATGCCGCGCGTGCTGAAGTAGTGCAGCAGCAGCACCGCGCCGATCAGCCACAGGATGGGATCAATGGCGCGAGCCCGCTCGGTCAGTCGTCGCAGAGCCCCCCGCTCCGTCTCACCCGCTGCGGCCAAGGCGCCCTCGGCTAGTACTTGTAGAAGCCGCGGCCAGCCTTCCGCCCCACCCAGCCGGCAGCCACGTAGTTTCTCAGAAGGGGCGCGGGCCGGTACTTGTCTTCCCCTAGCTCGCGGTGCAGCACCTCGGCGATGGCGAGGCAGGTGTCGAGACCAATCAGATCGGCGAGCGTAAACGGCCCCATCGGATGATTGAGGCCCAGCTTGATCGCCTTGTCGATGTCCTCGACGGTCCCCAGCCCCTCGGCGAGCGCGAAGCAGGCTTCGTTGAGGAAGGGAATCAGCAGGCGGTTGACGATGAAGCCGGGCACATCGCGCGCCGTCACGACTTCTTTGCCGAGCGCCTTGGAGAGCTCAACCGTTGTCTGATACGTCGCGTCGCTGGTCTGCAGGCCGCGGATGATCTCGACCAGGGTCATGACCGGCACCGGGTTCATAAAGTGCATGCCGATGACCTGCTCGGGTCGCTTGGTAGCCGCGGCCAGCAGCGTGATCGAGATCGAAGAAGTGTTGGTCGCGAGGATCGCCCCCGGCGCCAGCACGCGGTCAATCTCGACGAAGATCTTCTTCTTGAGCTCCTGGTTTTCCGTCGCTGCTTCGACGACCAAGTCGCAGTCGGCAAGCGCTGCGTACTCGCCCGCCGGGGTGATGCGCGACAGCAAGCCATCGCGAGCTTCTGCTGCCAGCTTGCCCTTCTGCACCAGCTTTTCCAGCGACGCGCCAAGCTTGCCCTTGCCGCGCTCCGCGACCTCGCGCGAGATGTCCACGAGGACCACTTGATGGCCCTTGTCGGCGGCCACTTGCGCGATGCCGCCGCCCATCTGACCAGCGCCCACGACGCCAATTTTCTTGTTCGCGGTGCTCATGGCTAGACCCTCTCGACCAAAAGGGCGATGCCCTCACCGCCACCGATGCACAGCGACACCACGCCGCGCTTCTGGCCGCGTGACTTCAGCGCGTGCAGTAGCGTGACTAGCAGGCGGCATCCCGAAGCACCGATGGGATGCCCCAGCGCGACCGCACCACCGTGGACGTTCACCTTGCTGGCATCAAGGCCCAGCATCGTGTTGTTGGCCAGCGCGACGACGGCAAAGGCTTCGTTGATCTCGAATAGGTCGATATCAGCGGCGGTCAGCCCCGCACGAGACAGCGCTTTTTCGATCGAGCCGGCTGGCGCCGTCGTGAACCACTCGGGAGCCTGCGCATGATGGCCATAGCTCACGATGCGACCCAGCGGCGAGAGCCCACGGCGAGCCGCCTCCGCCGCCGACATCAGCACCACGGCGGCCGCACCATCGTTGATCTTCGAGGCGTTGGCGGCCGTGATCGTGCCGTCTTTTTCAAAGGCCGGGCGCAGCGTGCCCATCTTCGCTAGGTCGGCGCGCGTCGGCTCTTCATCGACCGAGACCACCTTGGCGGGGCCCTTCTTCTGCGGCACCTCGACCTTGACGATCTCCTCGTCAAACTTGCCCTCTTTTTGCGCGGCCAAGGCACGACGGTACGACTCCGCCGCGAAGGCATCCTGCGTCGCACGGTCGATCTTGCGCTCGCGGGCGCAGAGCTCGGCCGCCGATCCCATGTGGAAGTTGTTGTACGGGTCCCACAAGCCGTCAAAAATCATGCCGTCGGTGGCTTGCTGATGCCCCATGCGAAAGCCGTTGCGGGCCGACAGCAGGTAGTAGGGCACGTTGCTCATCGACTCCATGCCACCAGCGACGGCCACTTCGGTGTCGCCAAGCGCGATGCCTTGAGCCGCGGTGATGACCGCCTTGAGGCCCGAGCCGCAGACCTTGTTAATCGTCTGGCAGGGCACTGAGGTCGGCAGTCCAGCCCGAATCGCCGCCTGCCGGGCGGGAGCCTGCCCCTGTCCCGCCTGAAGCACGCAGCCCATCGTGACATCGCCGACATCGCGCCCCTCGACCCCGGCCCGGGCCAGCGCAGCCTTGATCGCAGTGGCCCCCAGATCCGAAGCGCTCAGCGAGGCCAGTTCGCCCCCGAAGCTACCAATCGGCGTGCGCGCGGCGCTGACAATCACCACTTCGCGTCCGCCCATGCCCTGTCCCTTTGCATCTACGCTGCTCATGACTTCTGATTCCTCCGGCCTCGCAATCTACCACAGCCGGGAGCAGCAAACGGGACCGCGGAGAGGCTGCGCCTAGATCTCGATCTGCGCGCCCATCTCGACGACGCGGTTCGGTGGGATGCTGAAAAACTGGGTGGCCGGGCGAGCGTTGCGCGACAGCACGCCAAACAGCGCCTTGCGCCAGCGCCACAGCCCCGACTTGCCGGTGTTGAGCAGCGTCTCGCGTCCCAGGTAGTAGCTGGTGTCGCTCTCGGCCGTGACCAGGCCTGCTTCGCGACAGCAGCGCAGCACGTCGGGGACATTGGGCATCTGCATGAAGCCGTAGTGCGCGACGACTTGATAGAAGCCCTGGCCCATCTCTTTGACCTGGACGCGCTTTTGTCGTGGCACTTCGGGGACGCGATCGGTGACGACGGAGAGCAGCACGACCTGCTCGTGCAGCACCTTGTTGTGCTTGAAGTGGTGCAGGAGCACGACCGGCGCGCCCTCGGGATTGCTGGTCATGAATACCGCGGTGCCCTTGACCCGCGGTGGACGCTGCGACTCTAGGTCCATCATGAACAGGTCGATGGGCAGCGAGGCGGACATGACGAATTCTTCGAGCGCCTGCCGACCGGCCTTCCACGTCGTCATCAACACATAGATCGCCAGCGCCAGCACCATCGGAATCCAGCCGCCGTGCGCAAACTTCGCCAGGTTCGCGGCGAAAAAGCTGATGTCGATGACCAAGAAGAAGCCGACCAAAAGTAGCGTGCGCCGCAGCGTCCAGCCCCAGACCTCGTGCGCGACGACGCCAAACAAGATCGAGGTGATGCCCATGGTGCCGGTGACGGCGATGCCGTAAGCCGCCGCTAGGCCCGACGAACCTTCGACGCGGAATGCGAAGACCAGCCAGACGCAGCCGATCATCAGGGCGAAGTTCATCTCGGGCACATAGATCTGACCTTCCGCGTCGCCCGAGGTGTGCTTGATCGTGACGCGCGGCCAGTAGCCAAGCTGCACCGCCTGCCGGGTCAAAGAGAACACACCCGAGATCAGAGCCTGCGACGCGACGATCGCCGCCGCCGTTGCGATGAGCAGCATCGGATACAGCGCGAAGCGCGGGATCATTTCGTAGAACGGATTGGTGATGCTGGCGCCCTTGGCCAACATCAGCGCCCCCTGCCCGAAGTAGTTGAGCAAGAGGGCAGGAAACACCGCCGCGTACCACGCAAGGCGGATCGAGCGCCGTCCAAAGTGGCCCATGTCGGCGTACAACGCCTCGCCACCGGTGATGCACAACACCACCGAGCCCAGCGCCAAGAAGCCATGCAGCTTGTGGTGCGCGAAGAACAGCACGGCATGGTGCGGCGACACGGCCGACAGCACACTCGGGTAGCGGATGATCCAGGGCAGGCCGATGAGCGAGATGCAGGCAAACCACACCATCATCACCGGGCCAAACAGCGCCCCCACCTTCGCCGTTCCACGCTGCTGCACCAGAAACAGCCCGACCAGGATGCCGATGGTCAGCGGTACGACAAGTGGTTTGAACGCCGTCGTCACGACCTCAAGCCCCTCTAGCGCGCCAAGGACCGACACGGCGGGCGTAATCACCCCGTCGCCGTACAGCAGCGCGGCGCCGAACAGCCCCAGCAGCACCAAGGCCACGCGGGGCGTGAGCTTTTTCGTCGTCGCTCCGCGCGGGGCCAGGATAGCGAGCAGTGCCAGGATGCCGCCTTCGCCCTGGTTGTCGGCGCGGGTGATGAAGGTGATGTACTTGAAGACGACCACCAACGTCAGTGACCAAAAGACCAGCGACAGGATGCCGAGCACATTTTCCGCCGTCGGCTGCGCACCGTGCGGACCGGTCAGGCACTCCTTGAGCGCGTAGAGCGGCGAGGTGCCGATGTCGCCGTAGACAACGCCCAGCGCCCCCAGCGAGACCTTCAGCAGGTCGGAAGTGTTGTTGATCTTGGGACCGTGGTGTGGCCCGTGCTGACCGCCGTGGGCTGCGGCGCTGACCGGTGGTACCTGCTGCGAGTGACCGGCGCTGGGTGGAATCGAGGCGGGAGAACGTGATGTCGGGGATCGATTGGACGAGCGCGCCGACGGGGACTGCGAACTAGAAGGAGGTTCCATGACGCAATTGGCAACCCATTATGGACCTCTGCCCGACCCAACTCAATGCCCAGTGGGCGCCCAGCCCACGAGGACAACCGGTCAACCGGGCTCGCCACGGCAGGCCGGCTCGCGACGAGAACATGCGAGCTGGCATATCGCTTGCTCAAGACGGCGGCAGAAGGAGATTTTCTACATGAGCCAGCAAGCGATGGAGCTAGGGCGAGTGCTCGCCGGGCGCTACCGCATCGAAGCCGTCTTGGGCCGCGGTGCCGTCGGTGCGGTGTATCGAACGCTCGACCTGCAGACCCAGACTGAATGCGCCACCAAGGTCCTGCACGCGAGCCTGGGTGCCGATGACGATGCCCACGCCCGCTTTGAAAACGAAGGCCGGGTGATTGCCCAGCTCTTCCATCCCAACATCGTCGAGATGCTGGAGTTCGGCCGCGACAGCGATGGAACGCCCTTTTTGGTCATGGAGCTTCTGCCGGGCTCAACGCTGCTCGATCTGATCCGCGGGGGGGGCCGCCTCCCGCTGTCGCGAGTCATCGACATCGCTCGCCAGATCGGCAGCGCCCTGCATGCCGCACACAGCGTCGGCATCGTGCACCGCGACATCAAGCCGCAGAACATCGTCCTGCATCGCGAGAAGACCACGGCGGGGGGCAAGGATGTGGTGAAGGTGGTGGACTTTGGCCTGTCGCGCATGCTGTCGGCTCGTGGACAGCACACGGCGCCGGGGATCATCGTCGGCACGATTGAGTACATGTCGCCGGAAGCCACCTCGGGCAAGCGCGAAGAAATCGATGCACGCACCGATCAGTGGGCACTGGCCGTCGTCGTTTACCGCCTGCTGGCCGGCCGCCTGCCATTTCAGAGCAACGATGCCGTCCGGCTGATGCTGCAGATCCGTCGCGATCAGCCGCCGCCGCTGTCTAGCCTGGTGCCCGGACTGCCCGCCTTCGTCTCCACCGCCGTCGAGCGCGCCCTGCGCAAAGACAAGTTCGAGCGTTTCGAGTCCGTGCAGGATTTTGTGCGCGCCCTCCAAGGCCTGCCTCTGCGCAGTGAAGCCAGCGATAGCCGAGGCGAATCTAGCAGCCGCGCCCGCGCCGTTCCCCAGACCGTCAGCGTCGAGCCATCCGCCCCCTACGCGGAATACAGTGCCGCCCAGCGCGCTGCGGGGCCAAGTGGACAGACGGCGGCTCCAGCCAACTACGACGACGCAACGGCTCCAAAGGGAGTGCGATCGCTCGTGGCTTCTGGCCCGGCGCTGCGTGCACCAGGCGTGATCGTCTCAGGCTTGCCGGGGGCGGTCTCGGGTGCGCTCAGCCTGCCGCGCCGTATGCCCCTCCAGATCTGGGTGGGCCTACTCGCGCTCCTCCTCACGGCGGGAACGCTGTTCGGGCTGGTCCTGCTGCAGAGTCAGCGTGGGCGGTCTTACCCAGCTGCTCTGCGTGGTGCGGCCCGCTCCAGTACCGTCGAAGCACCGCGTTACTTGCCGCTGCTCTTCGGGTCGAGGTAGTCGCGCAGGCCATCCCCCAGCAGGTTACAGCCCAGCACCAATAGCCCGATCGCGACGCCAGGAACCACCAGCAGGTGTCGTGCTCGCCAGTAGTAGGTCGTGCCCTGCGAGAGCAGCGCCCCCCAGGTATAGGGGATCGGCGGCCCGAGGCCGAGAAAGCTCAGCCCCGCCTCGACCAGCACCACGCCGGCGGCTCCAAACGTCGCCTGAACCAAGATCGGCGACAGGATGTTCGGCAGGATGTGCCGGCCCATGATCTGCCATGACCCGACGCCCAGCGCGCGAGCCGCCAGTACATACTCCATCTCTCGCACGCGCAGCACCTGCGCCCGCGTCACCCGGGCGTAGCCCACCCAGCCGTTTACGGCCAAGGCGAAAATCAGCACCCCCAGACCGGCGCGCGGCACCAGCGCCGCAATCGCGATGTTGAGCAGGATGCCCGGAAAGGCCAGCAGCACATCGATGATGCGCATGATGATCTCGTCGAGCCAGCCACCAAAATAGCCCGCCAGAGTGCCGATCACGACCCCGAACACCAGGCAGATCGAAACGACGGCCGAGGCCAGTCCCAGAAGCAGGCGGGCGCCGTAGCACAGCTGCGTAAGAAGATCGCTGCCGCTCTCATCGGTGCCCAACAAGTGAGCCGACGACGGAGGCTCCAGCAGGTGGTCAAGATCATGCAAGGTTGGCGGCCGCCGCAGCAGCAGCGGACCGATGAGAGCCACCAGAACGAACAGGGCGCACAAGGCAGCACCGACCCAGGTGCCAAAGCTGATGCGCCCCAGCCTTAGCTCACGCCCAAGTGACGGTCTCATACCCGAATCCGCGGGTCGACGGCGGCGTAGACGACATCGACGAGCAAGTTCACGGCCACGTACATGCCTGCGATGACCAGCGTGCACCCTTGCACGATGCGATAGTCGCGTGCGGCGATGCCCTCCAAGAGCAGCGTGCCCAAGCCCGGCCGTGCGAAGACCTTTTCGGTCACCACGGCCCCCGCCAACAGCGCGCCAAACTGCATGCCTGCGACGGTAATGACCGGCAGCAGGGCATTGCGCAGGGCGTGCTTGAAGACAACCTTCCAGGTGGGCAGGCCCTTGGCGCGCGCGGTGCGGATGTAGTCTTCGCTCAGCGTCTCGATCATCGACGAACGCGTCATGCGCGCCAGCATGGCCATCAGGTGCGTGCCAAGCATCACCGCCGGAAGGAAGAGGCCACGCAGGCGCCCGGTGTCTTCGCCTGGCCCCGGCAAGATCTGCAGCTGCACATAGAACAGGTTGAGCAGCATCGGCCCCAACCACATCGCTGGCAAACTGATGCCGAGCAACGCAATCCCCGTCAACAGCGCATCCCAGCGGGTATGCACCTTGAGTGCCGCAGCGACGCCAATGAGGAGGGCCAGCGGTACCGCAACCGCCATCGCGGCAACCGAAAGCGCGACGGTGGAGGGCAGCACCTTGGTGACCCGGGCTGCCACCGTCGTCTTGCGATCGGGGCAGCTGTAACCCATCGTCCCATCGAAGATACTGCGCACAAAGCGTCCGAACTGCACCGGAAGCGGCTGATCCAGATCGAGGCACTGGCGGAGCTCAATCTTGTCCTGCGGCCGAGCGTCGTCTCCGAGCAGGTTGTCGACCGGGTCACCCGGGATGAGGTGCAGGAACAAGAACGTCAAGATGACGGCCCCCACCACCGAGACTGCGCTCGACATCACTCGCCGCAGCAAGTAACGGCGCAGACGCCACGAGGTCGACACCACGCCTTCAACGATGCGCAGGCCCCAGGCCACAAGCAGCGTATCGCGCAGGCCGCGACGAGCCATCTAGGCAGCGCCCCCAGCACGGGAAGAAACGGATGGGTTGCGGATCAGCACGGAGCTTTCCTTATTCGCCCGGTGCTGGCGCGCAGAAGTTCTCAACCGGCGCGACGGGAGCTCCGTTCTCATCGCGGCGCACCACCGAGACCGCCCCTCCCTGGTTGCTGGCATGGCAGGTGTATCCGGTGCGACAGTGGGCATCCACTTCGCAGCGATGCATACACCAGCGGCGCTCGCTGGTCTCGGATGCGCAGTAGGCGCTGGTGCAGGCCTCGTCGTCGCATAGACAGCGCTCGCCCGAGCGGCAGGGGTGACTGGCATCACAGCGAGGATTCCCGCGCTCTAGCGTGAAGAAACGAATGCACGTCGATCCATCGGGACAGCTGGTCGAATCGCAGCCTTCGATGGTGCAGTAGCCATCTTGGGAGGCCAGGTCGCAGAAGGCGTTGGGAATGGTGACGTTGCAGTCGAGGTTGGTCTTGCAGGCATCCCCAATCTGTCGCGTGCAGCCCGCCGCAAGACCCAAAAGCAGGAGGACCGCGAGAGCGCTCGCCGGGGTCCCTGTGCTCGATGAGGGCACAAACACCATCCGGCGCGACGGAAACGGGAGACTAACAGCACGAAAGCGCATTGGGCGCGCACTATACGCCGCCGGCCCAGGCCTGACAACGCCCCAGACGAGGGCTCCCGAGCAAGAAAATTGCCAAGAGCGCGCGGCAACTAGGCGGCAGCCTCAGCGACCGCTCCTACAGAGCCAGCAGCGACCTCGGCCCTGGGGTGCCCAGGTCGACGGGTTTGTCCCACAAGTTTGGCGGAGATTGCGTCGGCAGGGGACAGCCAGCGGCGTCGAAAAAAACCGCCGAAAGTCCGCACGCTTGCCTTAAGATAGGCAGCGTGCGTGCAACCACCTTCAGCCAGCTGAGGTCGCTCTGTTCTCCGTCGTCGCAGTCCCGCCCGGGCCGGGTGACGAAATCAGGCTACCGCTGTTCCGCGCTGCTCCTGTCCGCCGTCATTGGCTTGCTCTCGCCGGCGGCCGGTGCGCAGTTCGCCGTGCAGCCGCTGCAGCCATCGCCGCCGCCACCGGTGGTGCCGGGCGCCCCGCCCGCCGCGGAGCAGGCGCCGGCCAAGCCCGCCCCCAGCAAAAAAGCTCCCCCGAAGGAAGACGCCAAGGACGCCGCTGTCAAGGACCCCGCGAAAGACTCGGGCAAAGACGGCAATAAGGGGGCTCCGCGCGAAGCCAGCAAGAGCCCAGCCGCCGAGGGAGACAAGCCCTCTGGCAAGCTTGCCAAGAGCGTCACACCCAAGCCCATCCCCGCGGTCAAGATGGGTCCGCCACTGTCCAAGGCCGAGGTCTTCGGACGAGCAGCGCCCGCCACGCTGATCTTGATCGCAGCGCAGGACAACCGTTGGCGCACGACGCTAGGTGTCGTGGTGAGTCCGCAGGGCGTGGTGGTCACCGACTCACGACTCGTGTCCGGAATTGAAAAAGGCACGATCACCGGCTTTATGTACGACCCGTCGCTAGCCAGCGACGAAGACCCCATGCTGTTCCTGCGTGCCCATAAGGACCAGGCGCTGAAACTGAACGTCGTTCGGGTTGACGCAGAACATCACCTGATGATGCTGCAGCTACCGCTCTTGCCGCCGAAGAAGAGCTATGCCTTCTTGGACCTGAACGACACCCAGGGTGTCAATCCCGGGCTCGATGTCGTCGCGCTGCGCACCCGAGGGGCTCAGACGCTGGCCATGGCGACGGGCAGCATTGCGATAAAGCGCCCAGATCTGATCGAGGTCGAGCCTGGCCTGACCGTTGAAAGTGCGGGAGCCCCCCTGCTGAGCATGAGCGGCCGCTTGCTGGCCGTTTGCATCTACGCCGACAAGGCTCTGCATGCCTCGGGCGCGGCTCGCCCCGTCGAGATCATCCGCGATCTGTTGGCCGGCAAGATCGGTGGCGAGCTGACTGCGCAGAGCCTACCCAGCGTGCCCGAGAGTCCCGCCGAAGCCCGCAATGCCGTCGAGGCGGTCCGCATCGGTCTGGGGACGGCGCTCTCGCAGCGCTATGACAAACAGCCAGCCCTACGCCTACACAGTGATTTCGTGTCCGCGATGGCCTTGCGCGGTCGAGCGATTGTCCACGGCCTCGACTCTGCCGAGGCCCTAAACGGCATCATCAAGAACATCACCAAAGGCAGCGATGCGAAGAGCCGCGCTGTCGTCGATCTCTTCCCCATGCTGGTCACTGAAAAAGGCGGCGCGGTCTGGATGAAGGCGGGCTCGGCCTACCGCATGGTGCCGGCGAGCGGCAGCGGCGTCGCGGCCATCGACGAGCAGTCGGGCACGCTCTACGCCACTGATACGCGCCGCGAGGTGATGATGTACGACGAGACCAGCGCTGGGAAGTCGTGGCGCATGACCGGTCTCAACCAAGTGAGCCAGCTGAAGGCGGGCGGCGGACAGCTCTACGTCATCCTGCTCGACGGGCGCGTTCTCATCGCCGACCGCGATGGCAAGAACAGCCGTCAGCTCTTCCCGCGCGCCGTCAAGGCACCGGCCACGCTCGAGATCTCACAAGGCGTGCTCTACGTGATCAGCGAGGGATCGGTCTATCGCTATCGCAACAAGAAGTGGGACGCCAAGCTACAGCCGATCGCGTTTTCCATCGCCAAGCTGATCGTGCGCGGCGAAAACTGGTACGGGCTCGATACTGCTGGCCGGGTTTTCTCCAGCAGCTCGCAGCACTACATCGATCGGGACGGCAACATCGTCGATATGTGGGGCCTCGGCCCCAACCTGATGGTGCTGACCCGCGACAACAATCGCTTCTTCTACAGCGCCATTGACGATAGCTGGGGCGCCTGGACGCGCTGGTAGCAGGAGCTGCACGCTAGAGGCTGACCACCGATGGCCGATAAGCCGCACGTCGTAATCGTCGGAGGAGGCTTCGGGGGCCTCACCTGTGCGCAGTCCCTGGCCGACCTACCCGTCGATGTGACGCTGATCGACAGCCGCAATCACCACCTGTTCCAGCCGCTCCTGTATCAGGTGGCGATGGCAGGCCTCTCGCCGGCTGAGATCGCGGCACCAATCCGCAGCGTCTTGCACAGCCAGCGCAACGCCAGCGTGCTGCTGGCCGAAGTTGAGAGCGTCGATCTGGTGAGCCGCGAGGTGAAGCTGGTCGGAGCCGAGCGCGACAGCCTGCGCTACGACTACCTAGTGCTCGCCGCCGGCGCCCAAAATCACTACTTCGGTCACGACGAGTGGGCGCGCTACGCCGTTGGCCTCAAAGATCTCGACGACGCCATTGAGATTCGCCGGCGCGTACTGGTCGCCTTCGAAGCCGCTGAGTGCACTCACGACCCGGTGGAGCAGAAACGCCTCCTCACCTTCGTCGTCGTTGGCGGGGGACCGACTGGCGTCGAACTCGCTGGGGCACTCGGCGAGCTGGCGCGGGTCGTCCTCGCCGCAGACTTTCGTCGCATCAATCCCGCCTCGGCGCGCGTGCTGCTCATCGAAGGAGGCCCGCGCATTCTCGCCAGCTTCCCAGAGCATCTGTCGGAGCGCGCCACCCGCGATCTCGCCAGCCTCGGCGTAGAGGTCCGCACCGGTGCTCACGTCAGTCGCATCGACGAGACTGGGGTGTTCTTGGGGGCCCAGCACATTCCCTCGGCCACGGTGCTGTGGGGCGCCGGCGTGCGGGCCTCGAACCTCACGCGGGGGTTGGGTGCACCTCTCGATCGCGGCGGCCGCGTGCTCATCGAAGCGGACCTGACGGTGCCTGGTCAGCGCCGAGTGTTTGCCATCGGTGACATGACCAGCTTCCTGCACCAGGGGGGCTCGCCCCTGCCAGGAACCAGCCCCGTGGCGATGCAGCAGGCCCGCCACGTCGCGCGCAACCTCGCCGCGGACCTTCGCGGTCAGCCAATGCAGCCATTCCACTACGTCGACAAAGGCAGCATGGCGACGATTGGTCGCGCGGCGGCGGTGGCGCAGCTTGGTCGGCTGAAGCTGGGCGGCTTCATGGCCTGGCTTCTGTGGCTCGCCGTCCACATCTTCTTCCTGATCACCTTCCGAAACCGCCTAGCCGTGATGTTCAACTGGGCCTACTCGTACTTTACGTACAAGCGAGGCGCCCGTCTGATCACCGGGCATCGACTGACGGCCGGCCCCGCTCGGTCGGCTCTAGCGCTGGCCCCAGTGGCGGCGAACCCGCCCTCGCCTACGGCTCCGCCGGACGGGACGGCGGCGGCACCGGCGAAGCCAGCGCCGCAAGGCTGACGCGAATCACCTCGTGAAAGCCGGCTCCACCGTCGCTGGCGCGCACGACTAGCTCACGGCCTCCGCTCCGCCCGAGTGGCAGCAACGGCACCCCGTGCGAGGTCGCCAGTAGCATGGCGTCGGCGTAATGCTGCGCGGGCAACGCCAAGAGCACCCGCCCAGCTGACTCGTGAAACAGCTGAGCCGCGACGCTGGGAGCCCCCTGCGTCCCGATCGCTCGCGGCGCAGGCAGGACCAGAGCACAGCCGACGACGGGTCCCTCCGCTTCGCTGCGACAAAGTCGAGAGACTGCCAACCCCAGACCGCCGACCCCCACCTCCTCGGCAAAAACACAGAGCCCACGCGCCACAAACTCGGCGCGGCACGAGCGCGTCATCTCTGCGCGCTCACGATCGGCAGCCGACGGAGCGGGAGGGCTGCCCGGCTCACCCCGGAGTAGACCGGACCGCGCATAAAGTGAGCCGCCCAAGCTCGCGCGTTCATCGTCGAATCCCAGCAGGGCCAGCAGCAGTCCGGCCTGTCGAAGACGCTCAGGCGACGACAACAGAGCCGACTCGCTCGCGAGCACGTTCGCGGCTTCCAGCACGACCAGGAGCGCGCGGTTTAGCGGCCCCGCTTCGACAGATGGCGCAGACATGGGATGAGATCGCGGTTCGAGGATGCCGCGGACTACTTTGCGAGAGCAATGCTGGCGTCGTGTCGCTGCGTCAAATCGACGGTGGTGCTGCCGGTCTTGACCGCGACCCGCGCGGTGTTCAGCCCCTCGACGCTGATCCCCAGCTGCTTGGTGCCCGCCGGCACTTCCACCCCGAAGCGACGCATGTCTTTGTAGACGGCGAACGAGGTGGTATCGGGATTGTCGGTAGAGGGCATGGGATTTCGCGCGGCCGCGCCATCTATGGTCAGGCTAACGCGCAGCTCGGTAATCGCCGATTCCAAGCCGCTGACGTTGACCAGCACCAAGTTGTCGGGTGTGCCACAGCCAGACGACGCGCCGAGGGCGAGGACGCAGGCCAACGCCGCGGCTCGGCCCGAGCGCACTCCCGACCGAGCGAGAGCCCGTCCCAACTCCTGTGCTCGTCCAGACCACCTGCCCACAAAAGAAGAGGAGTTTGTCATCGCGCTCACTTGACTGGCTTCAAGATCTCTGGCGGCAGAGCGTTCGCCTGGCCTGCTCCGACGGCAACACCAGTAATTACGGCAACCCCCGCGACGCCGCCTACCACGCCCCAGAACCACGCCTGCTTGTAGAAAGGCTTCGCCGCCGTCGCTGTCTTGTCGGGAGGCGGCGTCAGATCAACCCCGGGCGGAGGGGCCGCAGGCGGCGCTGTCGTGCGTGCCGCAGCCTGAAGGTCCGTGGCTGGCAAGAGGGGCTGGCCTGGCTCCCCTGGCTGGGCTGGGGTTGTTCCGGGCGGCGGAACGGGTACGGTGCCATCAGTCCCCAGTCGCGGCGGATTCTTCACCAGCCCTGGGGGCGACCGCGCAGGATCGCCCGTGCCCTCTTCCAGATACAGCTCGGGCACGGTGACTGATGTGACGTTAGACGGCGCTGCCGCCACGGCCGCTGCGGCTTCCTCGGCAGCAGTCGGCTTGCGACGCTTGCCTCCTTTGGCAGATTCAGCGGGGGCGGGGGACGTGGGTGCCTCAAACTCGGGCGGATCCAGCATGGCCTGCGTCATCGCAATGTAGCGATCTACCTCGGCTTTGACGTCCGGCTTGGGGTTGGGATCGACCCGCAGGTAGTGCTGATAGAACTTGAGCGCCGTGCTCGCCATGCCGAGCTTGCGATAAACTTGGCCGATTAACAGCAGGATGCGGGGGAGCTGCCGTGCCCGGTACGCCGCTTGAAACTCGCGGATCGCCAGCGGGTATTCTTTCGTCTCATAGGCCTTCAGGGCCCGCTTGTAGTGTTGATCGGCTAGGTCGGCCCGAGCCGAGGCGGCGCTCAGGACCAGCACTAGCACGGCTAGCAAGGAAGACAGCCTGTAGCGCAGCCTGCGCCGACGTGGCTGCCTGGATCCAGAGCTGAGCGAGGCTGGGTTCATGGCTTTCGTTATTATATCAGCCAACTTACCGAAACTTGGATGATAATTAAGCAGGAGCGCCCATTTCATGAAAGGGGAGCGCATCGGTAGCTACCGCGTGGAGCGGCTGATCGGTCAGGGCGGCATGGGCGCAGTCTACGAGGCTGTGCACGAGCAGCTAGGCCGACGAGCAGCCATTAAGCTCCTGCGCCGTGAGCTATCGCAAGACCCGCAGATCGCCATGCGCTTCTTCCGAGAAGCGCGGGCGGCCAATCAGGTCGATCACTCGGGCATCGTCGCCATCTATGAATTCGGCCACCTGCCCGACGGAACGGCCTACATCATCATGGAGTTTCTGCGCGGCGAAGCGCTGTCGGCCCGCTTGCGCTCGCGTGGCGGCCGCTTGCCCTACGCCGATGCTGTGCGCATCGCTCGGCAGATCGCTTCGGCACTCGCGGCGGCGCATGCCAAGAACGTCATCCATCGCGATCTCAAGCCCGACAACGTCATGCTCGTCCCCGACTCCGAGATGCCGGGCGGCG
>DAORCZ010000082.1:0-14930 GCA_035345735.1 Pseudomonadota bacterium
CCTCAGCGCTCCGCTGTCGGTGTTCGCTGGCGCGCACCTGCCGCTACCGCACCTCCGCCTGTCGCATCCCTACGAGTCCGGCCTGCGTCAGAGCCTCGCCGCCTGGAGCAAGCTTCCCCCCGACTGGTTTACTCTCCAGGTCAGCTCCCCGGCCGCCGAGCCTGCGCAGTCTGACATCCCGGCCAAGCTGGCCTGGTCGGCAAGCAGCAAGCTCCGTCGCCCCGTCGAGCTTTTGCTCACGAAAGAGCAGACCCAGGTGCTGGCCGGGGGGACCCCCGAGATCATCCAGACCCTGTCTTTGGGGGCCGAGCGCGATGGTCGCTTGCGAGCGCTGGTCGTGCGCGTGCTCCACAGCTGCCCGCAGACGCAGGACAGCCCGCTCCCGTGCGCCCCGGCGAGCGAGCTCTATGCCGCCGGACAGCGCGCCACGCCGCTGCACATCGCGCCGCTGCATATCGGTCCGCTCCTCGCCGATCCCGCCCAGGGATACATCGCAGGCTCGTTTGCCATCGAGAGCGCTCTCGACGAGCTAGCGACGCTTCTGGGGCTGGATCCGGGTCAGCTGCGCCGCGTCAACCTGCCCGCCGATCCGACCGGGCGAGGTGCCAGCCTGGCCGCGCGCTGTCTGAGCCTAGGCGCAGCGCGCCTGCCCTGGCCGGAGGGGACCAGTCTGCCTGCCGCCGGGAGCCGTCGCGAGGGTTCCTCGCGCATCGGATACGGTCTGGCCTTGGGCCACCTGCCGTATCGTGCAGCGCAGGCAGCCGCCCAATCGACGACGGGCTACGTCGCACACTTCGTGCGCCTGCGCGTGCCCGATGGCCAGCCGCACTTTGAAGTCCTGCGCCATCTGGTGGTGCTGGCCCTGCCCAGAGACGCATCGCCAGGCTCCGCGGGGGCCGACGCCGCCGAGCTTGAGGGGCTGCGAAACCAGGTGCGCCAAGCCCTCACCGCGGCCTGGGAGCGAGGCTTTGCACCGGCTCCCGACTATGATCCGGAAAGCGGAGCGCCCCTCGCCTCTCCCCTGCGGGCGCTGCCGAACCTCAACGCTGAGGTAATCGACGTCGAGATTCTGCCCGCCGATTCGCCGACGACGGACCGGGGCGGCGCCACGGCAAGACCGGAAAGCCCTGCCCCAGAAGCCGCCGCGCTGGCCGCGCTCGCGCAGTGCGGAGCAAGTGCCGCCCTGGCCAATGCGCTGTACAACGCCACGGGTTATCGTCAGCGCAGCCTGCCGTTTGACCTGTCGCTTTTAGCCCGGCCCACGCCCACGCTGTAGCCAGCGCGTTGCCTACGCTTCTTTCACGTCGTCGATCACGTCTTCAATGCCCAGCGCGGCAGCCGGCGGCGGCGGCACGGCAACAGCGCGCTTCTTGGCCTTGGGATCTTCGATCATCAGCACCTTGACCTTAAAGCTCAGGTCTTTGCCCAGAAGCGGGTGCAGGAAACGCACGGTGATCTTGTCTTTGTCGGCCTTCACGACCTTAAACGAGATCGGGCTGCCATCCGGACCCTTGGCACCGAAGATCTGATCGACCGCGAGCTTGGCCTCCTTGGGAAACTCGCTGCGCGGGATCTCTTTGGTGGGCAGCGAAGCTTCGGTGATCGCTTCGCTGGCTGGGATGTCGCCGGCCTTCTCTTGGCCGATGACTAAGCCCTCCAGGCGCTTCTCGATGGCCGGCAGGATCTTGCCCTCCCCCTGGATGTACTCGACGGTGGAGTGCTCGATCTTGTCGCCGCCTTTCACCCTGAGCTCAAACTCAATGCGAACCTTATGACCCGTTGCGATCTTCATGGCGATTACCCGAAAGGGTAGCACACGGCCCAGGAAAAAATCGCCTGCAAACCCCAGCCCGCAGAGGATCGCGCAGCGGCTGATGAACCGGCAGCCTCCCCAGCCGCGCGGATGCGCGCTAGGCGGCAGTGGCGGCCGAGCCCGGCCCGCGGCTCAGCGCGTTTACTTCGCGGGCCGTGACCGACTGGTTGCGGCCGTTCTTCTTGGCGGCGTAGAGCGCCTGATCTGCACTCTCAATAATCAGCCGCGGCTCGGCAGCAGCGCTCGGTACGTCATCGGGGAAGGTCGCGACGCCCAGCGACAGCGTGCAGCTAAACGCGCCCTTATCGCTCTGCAAGACGAGCTTCTGCACCTCTTGCCGGATGCGCTCGGCCAGCAGGCGGCCGCCGGCCTGATCCGTCGAGTCGAGAATCACCACAAATTCTTCGCCGCCATAGCGCGCCGCCACATCGATGGTCCGCACCTGCGCCTGCACCACCTGCGCCACGCGTCGCAGCACTTGATCGCCAATCAGGTGGCCATAGGTGTCGTTGATCTTCTTGAAGTGATCGATGTCGCACAGCAGCAGCGTCACTGGCCCGCCATGGCGATCGGCGCGACGCAGAAGCTCGCCCAGGCGCTCTTGGAAGACACGGCGATTCTTCAGGCCCGTGAGCGCGTCGGTGGTGGCCATCGCTTCCATCGTCTGGTACATGCGCGCGTTTTCCAGCGACACCGCGATCTGGTTGGCGAGGACGCCCAGCATGTCGATCTTGCTCGGCGAAAACACGCGCGGTCGCCGGCTAGCAATGACCAGCGATCCCATCGCCGCGCTGCCATAGACCAGCGGCACGACGATCAGCGAGGGATAGCCGCGCAGGCGCACATCGGTGTCAAAGATCGGCGTGTACAGATCGCGCTGCTCACCCGACTTCGGCAGGCAGAGATGGTTCTTCACCGCCATCGCCACCAGGCCGGCGTTATCGGGGAAGCGGTGGTCTTGCAGCATCGCGCTCAGCGCGACATCGCCCACCGTGGCGACTACACGGTGCACGTGCTGTGTCGCGTCGTAAGCGGTCAGCGCCGCGAAGTCGAACTCGCAGACTTCAGAGAGCGCGGCGAAGGCGGTCTTCTGCACTTCATCCAGCGTCAGCGCTCGCGACAGCCGGGTCGAGGCGCGATACAGCCGCTCGTGCTCGTACTTGCTGCGCTCGACAGCGATGAAGAGGCGCTCGCACTGCAGGCTGCGCAGCACCAGCATGGCGGCATCGACCAACAGCGCCTCATCGGCGGCGGCGAAGCTGACGTCGCTCCCTGGGCCGCGGGCCACCAGACGATCGGCGCACAGCACCCCGCACAGTCGCCCTTCGTCATCGAGCATCGGCACGCCCAAGAACGCACCGATGGCCGGCCCAGCCGACTCGCCCCCCGTGTAGTAGGGCAGCTGACTGAGCTTGGGTTGGCTCAGCTTGAGCGGCCGCAGGCTCTTCACCACCGTGCCTAGCACGCCGGCATCGATGGCCAGCGCCGCGTCGGTGACGTGACGGCTGTGGCTGGAAAGTGCCATGCACTTCAGGCTGTCGCCGCCTTCCGGCAGCACGAACAGCGCGCAGGTATGCAGCGACAGCGCGTTGCGCAGAAGCTCGACCACGGCCTGCAGGTTTTCCTTCAGCTCGACCACGGCACTGCGCGCCAAGAGCTCTTCTTCTTTTTCGCGATCACGCGGCGTGCCGGTCACGATCTTGTGGCCGGCTGAGCTGCTCGCTGGTCCGACGCCACCGAGCCCGCTGGGCACGCCATCACGACGCCCGGCTTCCTCGCTGAGCAGCAGTCGGAAGTCGCGCGCCTGCTGCTCCATCGAAGCAATCGCAGCGGCCACCCGCTTGCGATGATCACCGCGCTGACGCCACAGCTCGCCGCGAAACAGAACGAACTGCAGCCCGGCGAACAGCATGATCAGCATCCCATGCACCAGATACTGATCGGGCTCAGTGCAGCCCTCGCTGTACAGCAGCAGAAGCTCGCAGACCAGCGCCAGAGCAGACAGGCTCAGCGCCACCGCTTGCCGCTGATAGCTGACCAGAAATGCGCAGACGGCGTAGACCAGCGGATGCACCGGACAGCGACTACCGCCCACCGCCTGCAGCAGGGCATAGGTCAGGCACAGGATGGCCCCGCCGCCCTCTAGCTCGATGAGCAGGCGCCGCCAGGCCACGCTCGGCGCGCTTTGGGGTCGCAGTCGCTCGCCCAGCTTGATCGAAAGCAGGATCAGGCAGATCGCCGCTAGGGCCGACTGCGCGTACGCCCAGATGCTGACCTCGCCGCCGCCGACAATCGCGATCGCCGTCGAGCGATCCCCCAGATCGGTGGCGGTCAGCGCCCGATCGACAATCTGCGACACGAAAAGCACGCCCGGCGAGAAGGCCCCGCGCGCCAACAGCCATAACGTTGCCATGATGGCCAGGCTGCCAACCCATTGACGCCATGAATGACGCAGCAGTGCCGAAAACCGCGCCATCGGCGTGCGCTCTGCGACCGGGGCCTGCGACATCGACATGGGCCTGGCTACTCCACTTTGAAGACAACTTCGCCGCTGCGCACCATGCCCAGCTCGTCGCGCGCCACCCGCTCGATGGCGGCGGGATCTTCTTTCATGCGCTCCAGCTGATGACGCAGCTCAGAGATGCTCTCGCGCAGCTGATCGTTGCGGGCTGACAGCGCCGATAGCTCGCTGCGCAGCGACACGTACTGCACCAAGCCCGAGCGCAGATACAGCTTGTACGGCAGGTACCCAAGCGCCACCGCCAGACCCAGCGCAGCGACGACACGCACCAGCCAAAGCAGCGCGCCCGGCAGGGTGATGAGGTCGTCTCTGGCTGCGCTCTGACGAGAGCTGGCGCGTGGCGCCCCCGAGGTCGGTTTTTTCGTCGCGCCAGCGCGATCGCCAGCCCTTGCAGTGCCCACAGGTCTATGGTGCGGAGCCGCCAGACAAAGCTCAAATTTTCTGCCTACCTGTGCTAAGTCGTGCCCCATGCCCGACGATCACGACTTCGAACCAGTCCGTAACGAAGCCCCCTAGCGCCGTCCTCCCCCCCGCCACGGCGGGGGCCTGCGGATGACACCAGCCCCTCGGTGTGGGGCATTTGGCGTCTAGCGATCTCCCCTGCCCAAGCCGCCCGGTTTCGGCGCTACACTAAGGCGCCGCGGCCTGTGATCTGGCAGCGGCAGGACGACAGGCCCAATGACGCTGCAGGCGCCCAGTTCAACCCTCGCAGGGGATCGCTATCGCATCGAGCGCCTGCTGGGCGAGGGAGGAATGGGCTCGGTCTACGAAGCCACCGATCGCCTGACCGGGCAACGCGTCGCCTTGAAGCTGGTGCTCCTCTCGGCAGACGCGCTGTGGCGACCGAGCACCGACCCGCAGCCGGCCCCTGCTGAAACCATGGCCTTTAGCCGGAATGTGCTCTCTTGGGCGCAGCCGGCCCCGCGACGGAGCCTGCCCAAGATCGAGAGCAGCGCCACCGAGACCCAGCTCGCGTGGCCAGGGATGCCGCCACCGCAGTCAGGCCGCGTCTTTGTCCCCTCCCAGCACACCACCAACACACAGAGCGCGCAGTGGGCTCGCCTAGCCCTGGCGCGCGAATTCCGCACCCTGGCGTCGATTCGCCATCCCCACATCATCAGCGTGCTCGACTATGGCTTTGGCCCAGACGACAAGCCCTACTTCACCATGGAGCTTCTCGTCGGGGCCCAGACCTTAAGCCGAGCCTGCCGAGATCGCAGCCCAACCGACATCGGCATCCTGCTGGTGCAGCTTCTGCAAGCGCTGTCGTATCTGCATCGCCATGGAATCGTTCACCGAGATCTCAAGCCCAGCAACGTGCTCGTGGTCGAGGGCGCGACGGGGCCGCAGGTCAAGCTGCTGGACTTTGGGCTGTCGCTATCACGGACCAACAGCTCGAAGAATTCCGGGGAGCTCAGCGGGACCTTGGCCTACATGGCACCGGAGGCCTTTTCCGGGGCGAAGCCGTCGCCGGCCAGTGATCTCTTCGCGTTTGGTGTCATCGCCTATGAGCTGCTGTGTCATCGCCATCCCTTCGACCGCGGCGATGAAGGCGATCTGGTCACGGCGCTGATGAAGCGTGACGCCGACCTCGCGCCGCTGGCCGCGCAGCCTGGGCTGCAGTCCCTGCTGAAGCGGCTGCTGAGCAAGTCGGCCTCGGTTCGCTTGTCTGCCGACCACACGCTGCAAGCGCTGCAGCAAGCACTGCGCCTGCCACCCAGCCCCGAGAGCATCGCCCTGCGCGAGAGCACCTTGCAGGCGGCGCGCTTCGTCGGACGTGAGCAGCCGCTGGCCACGCTGCAGCAGGCCCTTTCGCAGGCCGGCCGCGGCAGCGGGGCCACGATCCTCTTGGCCGGAGAGAGCGGCGTCGGCAAGTCGCGACTGATGGAAGAGCTGCGGGTACACGCCCTGGTGCAGCGTGTGCGCAGCCTGCGCGGTCAGGCCAAGAGCGGCGGCGGCGAGCCCTATGGCGCCTTCCACGAGGTCCTGCGTCCGCTGTGCCTGGCGATG
Organism: Pseudomonadota bacterium; assembly: GCA_035345735.1. GTDB lineage: Bacteria > Myxococcota_A > Polyangia > Palsa-1104 > JAEUJZ01 > JAEUJZ01. Next base: position 6,345 of record DAORCZ010000082.1, read on the forward strand.
CCACTTTCGGCGTTTGAGCAGAGCGTGCTCAAAGCGCTGGTGCCCGATCTAGAGGGCCTGCTGGGGCAGACGATTCCCGACGCGCCAGAGCTGAGCCCGCAGGCGGCCCAGCTGCGCAGCTTGCAGGTCGCAGAGGGGCTGATCCTGCGCCATGAGAAGCCGCTCCTGCTGCTGCTAGAAGACATCCACTGGATCGATCTTGAGAGCCTGTCCTTGCTGCAGCGCTTGACCGCGCAGTGCCACACGCGTCCCCTGCTGATCGTGGCGAGCTATCGCGATGATGAGAGCCCAGCGACGCCGAAGCAGCTCCCCGCGGCGAGCACGCTCAAGTTGACGCGACTGACCAAGGACAGCATCCGCGAGCTATGCCAGTCGATGCTGGGAGGGGACGGCTGGACTGAAGAGCTGGTCGACTACCTGACCGCGGAGACAGAAGGCAACGTCTTCTTCCTCATCGAAGTCATGCGGCTCTTGGCAGAAGAAGCCGGGCAGCTCAATCGCATCAGCTCGCTGCACCTGATACCGGGGGTGGTGACCGGTGGCATCGCCGCCATCGTCGGCAAGCGCCTGGCGCACCTGCCGGCGGAAGCACGACCCTTGCTGCAGCTGGCCGCGGTGGCGGGACGCCAGCTGGACCTCGCACTGCTGCACCACATCGAACCTGAGCTCGATCGCTGGCTGTATCTGGCGGCCGATGCCGCGGTGTTAGAGGTGGCCGATCTGTCTTGGCGCTTCTGCCACGATAAGATTCGCGAGACCCTGCTTTCAGAGCTCCCCGCGGCGCAACAACAGCCGCTGCACCTGCGCATCGCCCAGGCTCTGGCTGCGATCTATCCCCACTCGCCTGAGCACGCGGCCCCCATCGCCGATCACTACCTGCGAGCCGGAGCCGCCGCGGCCGCTGCGCCCTATCTGATCCGCGCTGGCATGCACGCGATGCGGCAAGGTGCCGTGGCCCAGGCCGAGGCGCTGTATGCACAGGCACTGACCGAGCCGTGTCGCGCCGCCCTACCAGCCAGCCAGCGCGCCGAGGCCTACTGCGGCCTGGCGCAGACTCAGCTCGCGCTGGGCTCGGTGCAGAGCTGCCAAGCGACCTACGCGCAGCTGGAGGGGGATCTGGGCTTTGCCCTGCCACGCCGGCTTGCCGATTTCGCCCGCCTGACGCTGTCGCTGTGGCGACGCCGCGATTCAGACGCCCCGATCGATGCCAGCGAGCGGCTGCTGCTTGGCGATGTCAGCGATGCGGCGTATAGCGCGACGGAGTCGCACCTGTGGAGCGGGAACCTGCTACAGGCCAGCGCGGCGACCCTGCGCGGATACGAGCTGGCCGACAGGCTCGCTGATCCCGAGCGCATGGCCAGCTTCCTCAGCTTCGCCAGCTTCATCGCCGGCCTGGTACCGCTGCGGCCGATCAGCGCCTCGTGGTTTCAGCGCGCCGTTTTCCTGCTGTCCCAGCAAGCCGGTTCCCACTTCGAAGGCAGCATCTGCCGCATGCTGACCATCACCTCGATGAACCGGGGCGACCTTGCGGCGGCACGACGCTTTGCCGATCAAGGCATCTCCTACGCTCGACGCGTAGGCGACAACCATGCTCTCGCGTTCTGCCTAAGTCAGCGGGTTGTGATGGCCTTCCGTCTCGGGCAGCAAGACGACTTCGACCTCTGCGGTGCCGAGCTGTACCAGCTAGCCCGACGCATGCAGAACGGAATCATGTCGCGCGTCTATCCGCTGTATCGCGGCATGCTGGCTCTGCGCGCGGGTCTGTTCAATATGGCCCGGGGGCTGATAGACGAAGCCCGGGAGTACGTGCGCAGCACGCAAGACTTCCCAGGTCGCCTGCTGGTCGGTGGCCAGAGCGCGCTGTGTCAACTGCGACGGGGCGATGCCGCGGGGGCGCTGGTAGAGGCGCAGGCGACGCTGGAGCTAGCCCTGACCTTCCGCTATCCCAGCGAGGTCCTGGTGGAGGGTCTGGCGACGATGACTGAGGTCTTTCTGGAGACCTGGCAGACCGCGCAAGCCCTCCCTGGAAACACGCACCTGCGCGCCCTGCTGTTGGCCCTGCTGACGATGCAGCGCTGCGCCCAGGTCTTTCCCACGACGGCTCCGCGCGCCTGGCTGTGGCATGCCCGTTTCGTCGCGATGCTGGGTCAGCGGCGACTGGCAGAGCGCTTGGCGCAGCGAGCCCTCAGCGGCGCGCGAACGCTCCAGCTGGCTTACGATATCGAGCTGGCGCAGACCTGGCTGGCCCGCTTTGCCGACCCGCGATCCGCCCAGACATCCCCCGATTCTGGTAAGGACCTGCTGCCCGCGTCATAAGATGGGGCATGCCCTTTGCGCTGCAGTCGTTTGAGCCGCTTGCCGTCGGAATTCGCCGTCTCTTGGCCGAACAGCTGGCGGCAGCCCAGCGGCACCTGCTGTCGCAGCACGCCCAGGCTGGTGAGGGCGCCGATCCCGCCTTCGCGGTGCACGAGGTGCGCAAAGCCCTCAAGCGGACGCGCACCGTGCTGCGGCTCCTGCGACGGGCTCTGGGGCGTGGCGAGGCGCAGACGCAAGGCGGACAGCTGCGCGAGCTTGGGCGAACCCTGTCGCCGTTTCGCGATCGTCACATGCTGGCCGAGGCCGCCGCGCGCTTGGCGCAACAGACCGCCGCCAGCCCCTTTGCCGAAGCCCTGAGCCCGGTTCGCGCCGCGCTGGCCGCCGAGCCGCTCTTGCAGCCGGTGCCGGAAGAGACGCTGCGGACGCTGCTGCCGACCCTGCGGGGCGTGGCGGCCAAGCTGGAGCTTGCGCTGCAAGGCCTAGACGAAACCCAGCTGCGTTCGTCGCTGCGACGCGGGCTGCGGCGGCTCTTGCGCCGGGGACGCCGCGCCTTTGCGCTGGCCTACCGCGAGCCCAGCGACGCCCACTTTCATGCGTGGCGCAAGCGGGTCAAAGACGTCTACTACACCGCCTGTCTGCTGCATCTCAGCCGCCCGCAGAAGCTGGGTCCCTGGGTCGATCTGCTGGATCAGCTCAGCGAAGATCTGGGAGACGAGCGCGATCTCGGCATCCTGGCCAACGTGCTGCACGAACGAACGCTGGGCGGGGCCGCGGCGGCGGCGCTGACGCTGCAGCTGATCGCCCGACGCCGGGAAGAGCTGCGACTGACCGCGCGCATGGGCGGCGATGCGCTTTACCGCCGCTCGTCCCGGCGGCTCACCCGCATCTTTACCCGCGGCCTGAGCGAGCAGCGTCGACGCCCACTGGCTTCGGTCTAGATCTCGGCGACGCGCGGTGGGTGTGCAGGCCCAGGCCTCGCCCACCTGCGCGCCCATGGGCGGAGCCCCTCGGCCAGCCCCGCCCGGCTCGCCGACAGAGCGAGGTTCTCGACGGAACCTAGGGTAAGGCGCCCCTGGGCGTGTCGACCGTGGCATGTGCGGTGCAATGGACTTCGGCGAGCGAGGTCACCCCATGTTGCAGCCCGGCCAAGTCGTAAACGGCACGTACTGCGTTGAGCAGCTTCTGGGCTCTGGAGGTATGGCGGATGTCTATCTGGTTCGTCACACGCGCCTGCCGCGACAGTTCGCGCTGAAGCTGATGCTGCGGTCGGTGGCCAGCCAGGCCGGCGTGCGCGAGCGCTTCCGCCAAGAGGCCGAGATCCTGGCCAAGCTGCGCCACAACCACATCGTCGGCGTCGTCGACTGGGACACCTCGGAGACCGGCCAGCCCTACCTGGTGATGGAGTACATCGAGGGCGAGACCCTGGCCAACTTCCTGCGCCGCACCGGACCGCTGTCGCCGACCGTCGCCATCGATATCTGCCGCCAGATCGGCGAGGGCCTCAGCGCCGCCCACGCCGCCGGCGTCATCCATCGCGATCTCAAGCCGAGCAACATCTTCCTCGACAAGAACGGGGGCGGACCGAACTTCGTGAAGATCCTCGACTTTGGCATCGCCAAGGTTCTGAGCAGTGGCGAGCCCCTGACCAAGCTCAACACCGGACTGATCGGCACCCCCGGCTACATGTCGCCCGAGCAGGTGACTGGCGGCGTCGTCGATAGCCGCAGCGATCAGTTCGCGCTCGGCCTCATCCTGTACGAGATGCTGACGGCGCGCTCGGCCTTCTGCGGCGTCAACGATACCGCGCTCGCCACCCTGGCGCGCATCGTCCAGGACCCCGCGCCCCAGCTCCCACAGCCCGGGATCAATGCCACGCTTCAGCGGGCTCTCAGCAAGTCGCCTGACGAGCGATTCCCCTCGATCAATGCCTTCCTTTCTTCGCTGGGCGGCGGACTGCACACCGGCTATGGCCAGACCTTGCCCCCGGTGTCGCCGCCCTCTAGCGATGGCAATGGCGAGCTGTCGCCGAACGGCTACCCGCCCCATCGTCTGCGACTGCGACGCATTCTGCCGGCAACCTTCCTGGGCGTGGCCCTGGCCGCAAGCGCCGTGACGATCACCACAGCCTGGCTGCGGGACAGCAAGCGCCCAGCCCGGTCCGCCGTGACCACGCAGCCGGGAGCGAGCAATCCACCGCAAGCGACCGGCCCGACGCAAAAGCAGCCGCAGCCCCCTCCCGAGCCGACGCAGCCGACGGTGGCGGCGGTCAAGGAGAAGGCGCCGGTGAATGGCCCGCTTTCTCCGACGGCCAATGTCGCGCCGAACCCCGCCAGCCCTGAGCCTCGCACCGCAAAAGCGGGGCCCGCGCCGGGCGATGTCGGCAAGCGCATGTTTGCGATCAGCCTGGTAGAAGACTCGCGCTTTCTAGGCTTCAACGTCCCGCCTGCCCCAGCGGGAGCACCTGGCTGGGTGACAACGCGCATCATTCAGTTCTGCCTAGAGCAGCGGCTCAAAGGGATCGTCCTTCCGGCCAACAGCGAGATCCACCTGGAGCGCACCAACACACTCAAGGTGACCGCGCCGCGTCAGCTCTCTCGTCGGGCCGAGCTTGAGCTCTGCCTAGAGCAGCAGTTCGAGTTCGCCAAGGTGCGTCCGCCGCGCGCCGCCAGCGTCCGCGTTCGCTACGCGCAGCAGTAGAGCAGGCATCGCGCACCAACTGGTCACGCCGATCGTACCGATTGGTACAGCGCGACCGCGACCCCGCGCGTCACCACGCGCTCGCAGATCCGCGTTGGGCATCCGCGCAGCAAAATGCGCACAGGTCGTTTCGCTGGGGAATCTGCAGACTTGGGGGGGCGGCCGGGGAGCTGGTTTTTCTGTCGCTGTGTCCGCGTATCAGCGACGGGAAATTGCATGCACTGCGTCCACGCGGAGACCAGGCGCTTGGGTACGCGCTTTGCTGCGTCGCATCAGCCATGCAGCAAACATCCACCTATTCCTTACGCAGTCTGATCGTGTGTCTCGCAGGCTCTCTGGCGGTGAGCTGCGGGTCCAATCCCCCACCGCCCGTGATCGAAGCGATCAGCCCGGCTGCGCTCTGTGAACTAAACGGTACACGGGGCTATACCCTGACCGGCACGGGGTTCCTCAAGAACGACATGCTGCCGACGGTCACCTTCACCAGCGTCAGCAGCTCCGGGCAGAGCGGGCAGAGCGTGACCAAGCAGGCCAGCGAGGCCAGCGGCTGCGAAGGCCAGACCTGCACCTCGCTGAGCGTCAGCCTATCGCAAAGTGAGCTGCCGGCCGGCACCTACAACGTGGTGGTCAAAAACAACTGCACGCTGGATACCTGCATCAGCGCGCAGATCGGCCCACCCGCCCAGGTGGTGGTGGTGGCAGCACCGACTCTGACGGCGGTTACTCCGACGGTGATGTGCCAGGGGCAGGGCTCGCTGACCCTGACTGGCAGCAAACTCTATGCAGGCGCCGTGGTCTCGGTCGGAGCCGCCAAGTCGACCAGCCTGATGGTCAGCAGCGATGGCCTAAGCGCGACCGCGATGTTCAGCGGCATGCTGCCCCTGTCGTCGATGAACCAGACCACGCTGGCCTACGATCCGCAGGACGTCACGATCGAAAACGTCCCGGGCTGCTCGGCCTCGCTGCCGGCTGCGGTCACCGTCACCCCGGGCCCGGCCATCTTGTTCGTCGATCCGCCCGTCGTCCCAGCCAACTACAGCATTGCGGCCACGGTCTACGCCGCCAGCGTCGCCTCGCCGGTGACCAGCGTGCAGATCGCGCCAGCTGGCACCAGCAACTACACCACGCTGACCATCAACACCGATCCGCTGCGCCCAAACCGTGTGCTGGTCACCCTGCCCGGCAACCTGTCGGCCGGCAGCTATGACCTCAAGCTGAACGACCAGACGACCTGCTCGGCCTCGCTGCCGAGTGCCATCAAGGTTGTGGCGACGCCGACCCTGACCGTCAACACACCGACGCCCTCGTTCGGAGCGCTGGCCGCCAACACCGCCGTCTCGGTCACCGGCACGGGCTTTGTCAGCACGCCGCGAGCCTACGTGGCGGTCAACGGCGGCGCCTCTGGCGTCTCGGCCTCGGCGCTGCGTGCCGTTACGTTTTCCTCGGCCACCGCGCTCACCGCCGTCGTCCCCAGTGGCCTGGGGGCGGGCACCTACGACCTGATCGTCGTCAATCCGAATGGCAGCTACGGCATCAAGACCGCGGCCTTTGTCGTCACCCAGATGAACCAGCCGCCGCCGGTGGTCACTGGCATCTCGCCCTCGTCGGTGGTGGTCGCGACCAATGCCGCCATCACCGTCCTGGGCAATAACTTCCGCACCCCGACCCTTCTGCCTAGCTGCTACGACGCCAGCAACGTTCTTTTGGGCGGTGCGATGGCCAACGTGACGACCAGCAGCGCGACCTCGATCAGCGCCACGCTCAACGCCCCGGCCACCAGCATCTACTGCACGCTGCGGGTGCGGGACGGCGACAACAACACCTTCTTTGACTACTCGGCCATCGGCGTCACCAACGCCGGTCTGAACCTGACCGGCTTTAAGGCGACGGCCAACAGCCTAGTGGCGGCGCGCCGTGCCCCGGCAGCAGCGGCCGGTCGTCCGACCCAGGTGGCGCGCTATGTCTACGTCGCAGGTGGCGACAACGGCACCAACAACAACCCGTTGAGCTCGGTCGAGGTGGCATCGAGTGGCCTCGACGGCGCGCTGAGCGCGTTTTCGACCCTGTCGCAGCCCCTGCCCAAGGCGCTGTCCTTCCACGGCATGGTCAACGTCGGCAGGTTCCTCTATGTCGTCGGTGGCTTTGACGGAACGGCGGCCTCGAAGGCGGTGTATCGCGCCGAGCTTCTCGATCCGCTGAACGCGCCCCAGTTCTCGGATGTCGATGTGCGCCCTGACATGACGCAGGGCATCGCTCCCGGCGTCTACTCGTATCGCATCTCGGCGATGATGGGCACCGGCGACGCCAATAACCCCGGCGGCGAGACCCTGGCCAGCGACTTCTTCCCGGTGCAGATCCCGACGCTGAGCATGGGTTCGCTGCAGCTCGTCCTTTACTTCAAGCAGGTCCCCGGCGCGCAGTCCTACAAGATCTATCGCACCCTCAACGCCGGTGACGCGGCCGGCAACGAGCGCCTGCTAGCGACGGTCAACGACAACGGTCAGGCGACGCAGTCGTACATCGATGATGGCAAGACCGCACCCGCCGGAGCCTCGCCGCTGCCGCTCGGCTCGATCGGTGCGTGGAAGACGCTGGCCTCGCTCAACACCGCGCGAGTCGGAGCCGGCGTGGTTGCGGCCCCCGACCCGAACACCGCCGGCACCTTCTACCTGTACGCCCTGGGCGGCAACAGCGGCACGCTCACGACGGTAACCACGCTGAGCAGCGTCGAGTTCTTGACCATCACCCTGACCGGCGGCGGCGCCGGGCAGACCACCTCAGCCAGCTGGACCAATGCCACGAACTCGCTGCCGACGGCGCGCTGGCTGGGCCCGGGCCTATTTGCCACCAAGGAACAGAACAGCAACGTCGCCGCTGCATCGACTTTCATCTACCAGTCGAGCGGCATCTCGTCCGATCTCGCCACCGCCACCCTCAGCAAGCCGGTCTACGTCGCCTCGGTCGGCGCCGCGGGACAACCCGGCACCTTTGCCGATAGCGGCTCGGTCGGCGTGAATGGAGCGGGCTTTGGCGCAGCCCTCGTGAACAACCAGATGTACGCCTTCGGCGGCTTGCAGGGCGGCACTCCTAGCACCGCTTCGGTCAGCGCCAACCTCAACGCCGGCCCCACCCTGGCCAACTTCAACGCCCTGGGCAGCGGCACGCTGACCATCGCCCGCGCCCTGCACGGCACGGCTATCGAGAGCGCGTTTATCTATCAGCTCGGCGGCCTGGGCGCCGGAGCCACCGTCCTGCGCAGCGCGGAACAGACCATCTGGTAGTGCCCCGCCCCGCCGTCGCTGATTCGTCGCTGGCTCGTCTCAGTCCCGTCTCATGCACGTCCACAACAAGCCACGGCCCCCTCTCCCGCCGAAGCCGATCGCCCTGCCCGACCAGAACGAATAGACTAGGCAGCGGCTGGATCGGGTGATATCTCGTCCAGGCTGGTTTTCTTCAGGCATCCCGCATGCATGAGACGTCTATGACCCCTAGCTCCCCGTCTGCCCCCGCGCCCGCCGCACCTCCCGCGACTGGCGCTGCTCCAAAGCCGCAAAACGAATCCGACCGCCTCGC
>DAORCZ010000083.1:0-8608 GCA_035345735.1 Pseudomonadota bacterium
ACGTTCCGGGCGGGCGCCACACGAATCGGGTCTCCTCGCTACGGTTTCTGGATGGAAACTAGCTCTGTCCCGCGCCGCGGCATCGGTGCGCGGCCGTCGCATCACTTCGCCACCCCTTCTTCTTCATCCTAGAAGCCCATAAAGCGGCGTTTCTGCGTCGGCAAATCGGCGCGCTTCTCTGCGCGTCCGCCGTCGCCTATGATCAAGCGATGCGGGATCTGCGGTGGGCGTGTCTGGGGCTTTTGCTGGCGTCCTTGTGTGGGGTCAGCGGCTGCACGATGGTGAAGCCGTATCAGCGAGAGCTTCTCGCCAAGCGCATCATGGCGCTGGACCCGCCCCCCGAAGCTGCGCTGCTGGAGCAGCACGTCTATCAGTACCGCGAGGGCTCTGCCGGAGGATACGGGGGCGGTGGCGGCGGATGCGGCTGCAACTGATCGCGGCGCGCGTCCTGTTCGTCCTGGGCTGCCTGCTGGCGTCGCCTGTCGATGCGCAAGATCCGGGAACGACCAGAGCGCAGCCCGCGCCAACTGCGGCGGCAAGCGAGCCGACGCTGCAGGTCTCAGCGACCGCGCCTGAGAGCGAGCCACCCCCCGCCGGCGAAAAAGCCCCGCCGCCGCCGGCTGAGCCCAGAGAGTCGGGGCCGCGCCCAGTGACGGCAACCGTTGATGCGCGCACCGGCGTGTATCAGGACTCGGATCACACGACGATCTCGACTTCGACGATTGCGGCGCGCGCGCTGATCAAAGATCGCGTCGAGATCACTGGTCGCTATCTGATCGATGTCGTGTCCAGCGCATCGGTCGACGTCGTCACCGCCGCGACGGCCGCGTTTCGCGAAAATCGCCACGAAGCGACCGGCGGCGTTGGCTATCGCGATGGCACCAACAGTGCCTCGGCGGGCTATGTCTTTTCGCGCGAGAACGACTGGCAGTCGCACACCATCGAGCTCGGCGGCAGCCGCGACATCCTGCAGCACAACCTGACGATCGGCTTTGGCGCATCGCTGATCTTCAACGACATCTGGCGCTCCGGCGATAACAACTTCAAGCGCAGCCTGAATGTCTATGGCGGCTCGCTGAGCTTGGCCGGCACGCCGAGTCGCCGCGACGTCGTCTCGCTGACCTATTCGCTGAGCTATCTTTCGGGCTATCAGGCCAGCCCCTATCGCTACGTCCTCTTCAATGATGAGCAGGGCTTCCGTCAGGCGGTGCCCGAGAATGCTCCCGGGACGCGACAGCGGCACGCGGTGGCGGTGCGTTGGAAGCGCCACGTCTTTCGCAACTCGGCCGTGCATACGCACCTGCGCGGCTACTTCGATGACTGGCAGGTGGCCTCGTTCACCTTCGGCGGCGAATACCTGATCGGCGTTGGCGACTTCGTCATCAGTCCCCACCTGCGCGGCTATGCCCAGAAGCACGCGGGCTTCTATCAGGCGCAGTACACGCAGCTTCTCAACTTCATGACCTTCGATCGTGAGCTGTCGAGCTTCATCGATGGCTTCGCGGGCGTGCGGGCGGCTTGGCTGCGGCCACACCTCGGTCCGCTGGATGAGCTTCGCGTCGAGCTGAAAGTCGATGGCTTCGGCTTTTACTTCTTCGACTTTCCTCGCTTGCAGTCGCGCTACGGCTTGATCGCCGAGCTAGCGCTGGGAGTCTCGCTATGAGCGCAGCGATGTCGAGCGATGCCCAAGGACGGCTGGTGCCACCGTGCCTGATGCGCGTCGGGCTGTGGCTTGGCCTGTCACTGAGCCTTGCGGCCTGTCAGCCGGACTTCAACGTCGCGGTCTCTCCGGCGACGCTGGACGAGCCGTACTTTCGCTGTCGGGTGCAGCCGGTGCTGACCAAGACCTGCGGCATGTTCGCCTGTCACGGCGCCGATGGCACAAGTGGCACCAACGCTCGCTACTTCCGCCTGTACGGTCGCAGCCGTCTGCGCTTTGCCGGGACGACCGAGGCAGCGCGTAACTCGACGATGACCGCGCAAGAGCGCACCGCCAACTTTGTCGCCGCGCGCGCGCTGGTCGACACGCAAAACCCGGATCAGAGCCTGCTGCTGATGAAGCCGCTCGATCAGTCTGCGGGCGGCTGGTTCCATCGCGGGGCTGAGCTGTATGGCGGGGGGGATGTCTTCCTCTCGGTCGACGATCCCGATTTTCGCGTGCTGTCGGCCTGGGTCCACGGCGGAAAGGATGATCCCTCATGCATCGAGCCGGGCTCGAACCTGTAGTCGCTGGGCTCTCCGCTCTGCGCGCGGCGCGTTGGCTGATCTTGCTGTGCCTGCTGCGGGCGGGATCGGCGGGGGCGTTTCATTCGGGAGCGCAGTTCGACGATCCGCCCGGCAAAGGTGGCGGCGGTGGCCTGTTTTACACCGGGGCCCAAAGCGAGCGCGGCTGGGACTGCAGCGCCTGTCACATCCAGCCGGAAGGCAAGATTCGCGTGAACCTCACCACCACTCCGGCGGGCCTGGTGCAGAGCGCGACCTACTCGCCGGGCGTGGCCTATCAGCTCAATCTGGGCTTGGCCGGTGAGCACCGCGGTCTGAGCTCGGGGCGATCCAACTTCAACGGCTTTGCCCTGTTCATCAGCGACGGACAGGGGCGACCGGCCGGCACGATCAGCGGTTACGCCCCGGAAGAGATCTATCAAGCCAACGAAACCAAGATCGCCAGCGCCGGCAAGAAGGTCGGCACCGCCGCGTGGACCTTTACCTGGACTGCGCCCAAGGCTGGCACCGGAGCCGTCACGCTGTACCTGGCGATGGTCGATGGCAACGGCGCCGATAGCCCACCCACCGTCACTCAAACCGATCCCTTCGGCGATGACGTCATCGCCGTCAAGTTGACGCTTAAAGACGCCACCGTAGCGACGAACACAACGCCTTCAGGTCCCCTTCGCCTGGCTCCCCAGCGCCGCGTATTGGCGCTGTTTTCGCGACCCACACTTAGCTTAGGAGGGATGACTTATGAGGACTCTATATCGTGGCCTTGGATGGCTGGTCGGCGGCACCTTGCTGGCCGCTTTCGCGCTGCACTGCGGCGGCGGCACCACCGGCACCGACCCCTGCCCCAACGGCATCTGCAGCGGCACGGGTGATATGGCTGGCTCGGGCGTCTGCACCGAGAACTGGATCTGCAGTTCTTTTGAGACGACGGGCACTAACTCGAACGCCGGCACGCGCACCTGTCGCGACGCGAACAACTGCGGCACGACGAACAGCAAGCCGGTGCTGACCGCGACTCTGCCGAAGCTCGACATGAACTACTTCAAGTGCAATGTCCAGCCGATCCTCGACGGCAAGTGCGCGCAGCAGGCCTGCCATGGCAGCGAGACCGATCGCGCCCTGCGCGTCTACGCCCGCGGTCGTCTGCGCAACAACGAGACCATCCCAGCCAACACCGCCAGCATCTGCCCGCTGGGCAACACGGCGGCCGTGCCGCTCGACTCGCAGTGTACGGGCTCGATCGAAGGCGTCTGCCGCTCGTGCAGTCACACACCGACGGAGTGGCAGAAAAACTACGACAGCGCGCGCGCCTTTGGCTTGGACGCCAGCTTGCAGCCGATCCCAATGGCACAGCTAGATACCTCGGACCTTATCGCGCAGCCGGTCGTCGGTGGCAAGGTGCACGCCAACATCCACCTGTTTGACTCGGGCAGCACCGATCACACGACGATCAAGAACTGGCTCTCAGGCATGACGCTCGCAACCTGCACGACGCAAGACTAAGGAAGGAGGCCCCCTATGAACCGCATACTCGCTCTCGTTATTGGTCTGTTTGCACTCACTGCGGCCTCCACGGCCCAGGCGTTTCCCCACCTGTACATGTGGGTAGATCCGGGGAACGGTCATCCGTCGCAGGGCCTGGCCCCGGGCGCAGGCTATCTTTACGGCACGGGCGGCGCGAAAGAGCGCGGCATCACCTGTGCGCTGTGCCATGTCAAAGCGCCCGGCACGATCGGTGTGACGGTCAATCCCAGCGTGCCCTGGCAGGTCGTCGGCAACGCCAACGCCTACAAGCCGGGCCAGCAGTACACCATCACCGTGACCATGACGGGTGAGACCAAGAACCCCGGCACCACCGACAACTTCAACGGCTTCGCCCTGACGATCGAAAACGCCGCCGGAGTCGGCGTGGGCACTTTCACCAACGATCAGGCAGCGAACCCGGTGACCACGACCAACTGCACCAACACTCGCGTCATGGGTGCCGCCGAGATGACTCTGGCGACGAACGGCGTGACCACTTACCTGATCTCGGCCAACAGCGCCGGGGGCGGCTGCTACACCGTCGTTGCGGTGCCCAAGCTGGGGGCGACGTCGTGGACGTTTAAGTGGACCGCGCCGGCGGCCGGGGCTGGGCCGGTGACGATCTACTACGGCGTGGTAGACGGCGACCATGCCGGCACCGACTCGAAGAACGACGACGTGAAGCAGGGCACGATCCGGCTCAACGAAGGCACGTAGCCGGCTGCGCTTGCCGCCTGGTGCGGGGCTTACAGGCCGAACTTCTCGACGCGGCGCAGCAGCGCAAAGCGCGAGATCCCCAAGAGCTCGGCAGCCCGCACCTTCTTCCCCCCCGCCATCCGCAGGGCCTCTTCTAGCAGTCGCCGCTCTAGGTTTTCTAGCGTGTCGCGGCCGGGCTCAAAGGTCACCGTCATACCGCGCTCGCTCACCGTCTGCGTAAGCGGTGTGAGCTGACGCTGCAGCGTGATCTCGGCGACGCGCGGGGGCAAGAGATCAGCGGTGAACTCGCTGCTGCCGGCGGGGGCGAGGATGACGGCGCGCTCCATTAGGTTGCGGAGTTCGCGCACGTTGCCGGGAAAGTCGTAGTGCGAAAGCAGCTCGGCGACCTCGTTCGACAGCGTCAGGGACTTGCCCAAGCGGGTCGCAAACTCGGATAGAAAGTGCCCAGCCAGCAGCAGGATGTCGTCGCTGCCCCGGCTGCGCAGCGGCGGCAGATGAATCGGGAAAACTGACAGGCGGTGATACAGGTCCAGGCGAAAGCGCTTCTCGCTGACCAGCTCGGACAGATCGCGGTGCGAGGCCGCGATGACGCGCGCTTCAAAGGCCACCGGGCGGACGCCGCCGACGCGCTCGAAGGTTCGTTCTTCCAGCACGCGCAGCAGCTTGCCCTGCAGCGGAAACTCCATGTCGCCGATCTCGTCGAGCAGCACGGTGCCGCGACCCGCCATCTCGAGCCGGCCGGGCTTCTGCCGTTCGGCGCCGGTGAACGCGCCTTTTTCATGGCCAAACAGCTCGCTCTCGGCCAGCGGCGTCGGCAGCGCGACGCAGTCGATGGCGACGAAGGGCTCGCTGGTTCGGCTCGACAGGCTGTGAATGGCGCGGGCGGCGATGCCTTTGCCAGTGCCGCTCTCTCCCGAAAGCAGCACGGTGGTATCGGGCGAAGCCGCGACTTCCACGATGCGTGAGCGGACCTCGCGCATGGCCTGCGATTCGCCCAGGAAGGCCTGCGAAAAGCTAGTCCCAGCCGAGCCCTGGCTGGCCGCTGGCAGCTGTCGCGAAGCCCGCGCCACCCGCTCTGCTTCGACGACGCGCTCGACGACATCGGGCAGAGCGGTCGACTTCGGTACGTAGTCGCTGGCTCCGCGCCGCATCGCTTCGACGGCGTTTTCGATGGTGCCGTAGGCGGTCATCATCAGCACCGCCGGGGCGGGGCGGCTCTGGCGCAGCGGCACAATCAGATCCAGCCCCGAGCCATCGGGCAGCATGTGATCGAGCAGCACCAAGATGTAGGGATGGCGACGGGCCTTGAGCAGTCCCTCGGCCGCCGTCATTGCGACATCGGCCTCGATCCCGCGTCGGCTCAGCAGCCGTTGCAGGCCGCGGGCGTAGGTCTCTTCGTCATCGACGATCAGGGTGCGCCATTCGCTCATCGCTGCACCTTAGGAATTCTGACCGTAGGAAAAGACCGTCGAGCGGGGATCAGCCAGCCAGTCGGTGACGGTAAAGCCGGCGCGATCTTTGTCGGAGAGCAGCGGCCCGGCCTCTGACGACGACTCGCTGGCCTCCGCCGTGAGCTGCAGGAAAAGCTGCCTGAGCTCGGGCGTCTCGCGCTCGCACAGCGACCAGTCGATGTCGGCGGCGAGTGGACAGATTCCCGCCTCGGTGGTTGGGCTGTAGTGACCGCTGCAGAAGTACTCGATCAGCGTCTCTTGTGGGAAGAAGTTGCCGTGGGCAAAGCCGGGCGGCACCCAGATCCACTCCGCCTCGTCGCGATCTGGCGAGGCGGGGATGTCGTAGGCCAGGATCCTGCCGCAGGTCGGCGAGCCATGACGGATATCGAGGACAAGGTCGATCATCCGTCCATGCACCGTGCGCACCAGCTTGCCGACGTAGGGCGACCACTGAAAGTGCAGGCCGCGGACCACACCGCGACGTGAAAAGCTCTCGTTCACTTGCACGAAATCGACCCCGGAAAAGCAGTCCAGCGCGGGGTGATTCTGGAAGTCGCTGCGACGGTAGGTCTCGGTGAAATAGCCGCGGTGATCGCGGAAGCGCGCAAAGCGCAGGACCTTCACTTCGGGGATGGCTAGGGACTTCACTTCGACGAGCTTCACGTCGGCCTCACGGGCAGGTTCGGAGTTAATTCTGTCGCCGGATCTGCGCCACACCACGACGAGAACCGGAGGAAGGCGGGCAGAATGCCGCCGACGATGGGTCATGTCAACAGCACCTTGGCCCAGGCAATTGGCCGCTGCCTGGACAGCGGGTCCGCCGAGCATCAGCGAGGGCGCGCGCCGAGGTCACCCAGTCGCCGCCGGCATGCGATACGATGACCTGATGGATGCGCAGTCTCTTACGATCGAGGCGCTGCCCCTGCATCGTCGTCGGCCGGTGGGCACGACACAGACCGACTATGTGCTGATCAAGATCAGCGCACCCAAGCAGGTCTCAGGTCCGCTGCCGCGTCTGACGACCGTGCTGCTCCTGGATGTCTCGGGCTCGATGAAGGGCAATCCGCTGTCGCAGGTCAAAGAGTCGGTGGCGCGATTGTCTTCCATCCTCGGCGACGAGGACTCGCTGGGCGTGGTGACGTTTTCGACCAGCGCGCAGACGGTCGTGCCGCTGCAGCCGCTCAGCACAGCGGGAGCGCGTCGCAACATCGAGCGGGCCAGCGAGAGCCTGGTCGCCGATGGCTACACCAATATGAGCGCCGGCCTGTCGCATGCGGCGCTGCAGTTTCCGCCGCGGCTTCCCGATGAGCGACAGCTGGTGCTCTTGCTCTCGGACGGCCAACCCAACGTCGGAACGCAGAGCACCGAGGGACTGGGCGGCGAAGCGGCGATGATCAAGAGTCGGGGCGTGGCCGTCTCGACGCTGGGCTATGGCGCGCAGCACAACGAAGATCTGCTGCTGGCGCTGGCTGATGCGGCGGGTGGGCGCTATGCCTACGTCAAAGACACCACGATGGCGGCCAGCAGCTTTGCGCGGGCGCTGGGAGCGCAGCGGGATGTGGTGGCGGAAGACGTCGCGCTGACCTTGGCCCCGGCTCCCGGCGTCGAGATCCTGCGGGTGCTTGGTGAGGCGCGGACGTCGTTCGGCGAAGGGGGGCTGCGCATCGCACTGTCCGACATGCTGCTGGGCGAAGAGATCCACGTGGTCGTCGAGCTCAAGCTGACGACGCGGCGCGAGGTCGGGCGCTTTCGCCTGCTTAAGCTGACGCTGAACAGCCGGCCAACCCAGGCGCTGAGCGGCAGCCGCACGAGCTCGCGCGAGCCAGATGCGCAGCGGCAGGACGTGCAGATTGATCTGCATACCGGAGGCGTCCTCGGCGACGATGACGTGGATCCGCGCGCCAAAGAGCTGGTCACGCTGGCGCTGGCCGTCGAGCTGCGGCAGAAAGCACGCGCCCTGTTCGATCAGCGCAGCTTTGCCGCGGCCATCCCTGTACTGCACAAAGCCAAAGAGCTGGTCGAAGCCGCGCACGGCGGTGCCGCACCCGAGGAAGGTCCGCTGCACGACCTGCACGAGGCGCTGCTCGACGATCTGCAGCTGGCGGCCAAGGCGCCCAAGCCGGATGAATACAGCGTGCTGCGCAAGACCAACATGGATCAGCAGATGCTGCAAACCGGGCTGAATCGCGGCGTGACGCAGAACAGCACACCCTCGGCGCAGCACATGGTGCTGAAGCTGCAGGGCAACGTCGGACCGCTGCCCAGGGCGCGCTTGGTGTTCGTCGAAGGCAATCACGTAGGCAAGGTCGTCCCCGTCGGAGCAGAGTGTCGAATTGGCCGCGGGCGCGACAACGATCTGGTGCTGGATGATGTCCTGGCGACACGCCGTCACGCGCTGATTCAGTGGGTCGGGCGGGGCTTCATCGCTCACGACCTGGGTAGCTCTAGTGGGACCTATGTGAACGGTCGCCACATCGTAGACGACTACGTACTGCAGGATGGTGATCTGATGCAGATCGGGGCGCACAAGCTCCGCTTCGAGCGAGCCGACCAAATGCCAAACCCAAGACCAAACCAGATGCCCGCTCCCGGGCCACCGGCCGGTCCTGCCAAGCGGTCGTAGCCTCTCAAAAGTGCGTCAATGCTCGGCGCCGATGGGCGTGTGATAAGCTGGATCGACCCCGAGTGTTTCCCGG
>DAORCZ010000083.1:8708-10627 GCA_035345735.1 Pseudomonadota bacterium
ATGCTCGGCGCCGATGGGCGTGTGATAAGCTGGATCGACCCCGAGTGTTTCCCGGTGAATTGGGCGGTCTGCTGCCTCTGGCCAGAGCATCGACTCCCAACCACCATTACTTCCTAGGAGACTAACCATGAGCTGGAAGATGTGGGCCACCGCTCTGAGCTTCGCTGCCGTCGCAAGCGCGGGCGCGCCATCAGCGCAGGCGTCTGATCGCAAAGACGGCCCAGCGACTACGGGCAGCCCGGCCACGGACATCGTGGACCTGTACGCGTGGATGGATGCAGCCGGCAAGAACGTGAACTTTGTTCTGACGCTGAACCCCAACGCGACGAACATCAGCGTGTTCGATCCCAACGCGCTGTACGTCATTCACACCAGCGCTCGCTCGGGCATCGCCGACACGTCACCGGCGGCCGATGTGCCGATCATCTGCCAGATCAAAAGCACCGCGCGCTCGGAGTGCTGGGTGGGCCGGCTCTCGTACGCCAAGGGCGGGCTTGAGCGCATCAACACCAGCGCCGATCAGAAGCTCAGCTTCTTCGCGGGGCGACGCAACGATCCCTACTTCGGCTACGACAACACGACGAATGGTCTGGGCGGCTTGGTAGCCTCGATGAAGACCACGCTGACGGGCAAGACGCGTATGGCCAACGGCTGCTATCAATTCGCAACGGCCGAGACCACAAGCGCCAAGGCGGCGCTGACTGGCGGCACGATTGTGGACAACTTCAAAGCCCAGAACGTGCTGGCGATCGCGATCACCGTCGATAAGTCGCTGCTGCTGGCGCAGGGCAAGACCAGCTTAGCGGTGTGGGCTACCACCAACCGCCCGCTGTAAGAAAGGAGCCCAATATGAAGACCACACTGCTTGCATTTGGACTCCTGCTGGGACTCTCGGGCCTGGGCTGCAGCGAGAGCAACACCGGCGATTTTCTGTACATGACCTACGACCTGGGGCCAGGCGATATGCCCAGCGTCGACATGAGCGGCGATCCCGCACCGCCGGTGATCGGCGCGCAGCTTGATCGCGCGGGTCGGCCGCTTATCAACGTGCTCCTCACCAATCCCTTCGATCTGACGCTAACCGGCACTGGCGCCGACACCAAGGCGCGCATGCAGGATGCCTACAACGCGTCGGTCGATCCGGCCGGCTGGGTCACCAAGTACGGCGCGCGGCCCTGGGTTCCCGATGCGCTGGCCTTCTGGGATGGCATGGACGGGACCTGCGGCAATCAGTACACGCCGCTTACCGGCACGCTGTACACGACGCTGGGCAACATCCTGGCGTTCGATGCCCTGCTGATCGATACCACCAAGACGGTGTGCAATCGCTACTTGGCACTCGAGACCGGCGATCTCACCAACTGCGGTGGCCGTCAGCCCGATCTCAGCGGCACGTCGATGTACGGCACGGTCACGTTCAACAACAACGTCATCGATACGACGATCAACCTGCTCATCGGCATCCCGACGCTGCAGGCGAGCGTGCTGTCGAACGGCATCACCAAGGATGCTGACGGCACACCGCCTGACATCAACACCAAGCTGCCCTTCCTGCTCGGTCCCTCCTAAGCGCGGGGCGCGCGCAGACCCGGCGCGCCGATCCTTCACACGACCAAGACTCGCCTGACCCCACCGCACGACTGCGGTCGGCGGCAGGGCCGTGCTGCGCGGAGTCGCTCTGTGTGCGGGGTTTGTCGCTTGGCTGGGGGGAAGGGGACGGTCGTCGGCAGGCTAGGCGGGGTCGGGCTCGCGGGGAGGAGGCGGTGCGGCGGCGGGCTCTTCCTTGCTCGGCTTTGGCTCGCGTGGCGTTCGGCTCTCTTCGCGTCGCCCGCGCCCTTCCTCACGCCCACGAGATTCATCGCGTCCACGAGATTCATCGCGTCCACGAGATTCATCGCGTCCACGAGATTCATCGCGTC
>DAORCZ010000083.1:10727-14848 GCA_035345735.1 Pseudomonadota bacterium
CCACGAGATTCATCGCGTCCACGAGATTCATCGCGTCCACGAGATTCATCGCGTCCACGAGATTCATCGCGCCCACGAGATTCATCACGTCCACGAGATTCATCACGTCCACGAGATTCATCACGTCCGCGAGACTCGTCGCGCCCGCGCGATTCATCACGTCCACGAGACTCGTCGCGCCCTCGGCCTTCGTGCTTGGGCTCTGAGCGTCCCTCGCTCTTGCTCTCTTCGCGGGGGCGCCCGCCGCTAGGACGTCCATCGCCGGAGCCACTTGCAGACGCGCCGCGGATCTCAAAGTGCTCCAGATGGAAGCGCTCGCGGGGCCGGATCTGGATCTTCTTCTGCAGCCGCTTTTCCAGATCTTCAAGGAACTCGTGATCCGATGTCGCCAAGAGCTCGGCGATCTCGGGATGGACGCTGACCACCAGGGTGTCGTCGGTGTGCAGGTGACCCTCGCGGCGGATCTGGCGCAGCACCTCGTAGCAGACGGTGGTCTTCGACTTCAGGTAGCCCTTGCCATCACAGTAGAAGCAGGGCTCGGTCTGCATGCGGCCGAGCGACTCGCGCGTGCGCTTGCGCGTCATCTCGACCAGGCCAAGCTCCGAGATCTTGGTGACGTTGGTCTTGGCGCGGTCAGGCCGGACCGATTCGGCGAAGGCCTTCATCACCTTGTCTTGGTTCGACTCTCGATCCATGTCGATGAAGTCGATGATGATGATGCCGCCGATGTTGCGCAGACGAAGCTGATCCGCGACCTCTTTGCAGGCCTCCAAGTTGGTCTTGGTGATCGTCTCTTCGAGGTTGCGCTTGCCGACAAAGCGTCCGGTGTTGACATCGATGGCGGTCAGCGCTTCGCCCTGGTCGATGACCAGCGATCCGCCCGACTTGAGGAACACCTTGCGCTCAAGCGCTCGGTCGAGCTCCATCTCGATTCCGTAGGCGTCGAAGATGGGCTCGCCCTTGTCGTACAGATCGATCTTCGTTACGTACTCCGGCATGAAGGCGCCGGTGAACTTGAGCAGGCGGTCGTATTCCGACTTGCTGTCGATGATCAGCTTGTCGATGTCGCTGGTGAACAGATCGCGAACCGTGCGCAGCAACAGATCGAGATCGTTGTAGATCAGCGACGGAGCCTTCGCGCCCTCGGACTTCTTGAGGACGGAGTTCCACAGCTTGATGAGGAACTCCATGTCGGCCCGAAGCTCGGCTTCAAGCACGCCTTCAGCAACGGTGCGGACGATGAAGCCAGTGCCCGGCGGGCGCATCGAATCGACGATGGCGCGCAGGCGCTTGCGCTCTTTTTCCGAGCCGATCCGGCGCGAGATGCCCACGTGATCGACCGTCGGCATGAACACCAGATTGCGCCCCGGCAGCGAGATGTATGAGGTCGCGCGCGAGCCCTTGGTGCCGATCGGCGCCTTGGCCACCTGCAAGAGGATCTCTTGATTGGGTCGCAGCAGGTCCTCGATGCGCGAGTCGCGGCTACTCCGCTCTTCGCCATCGCGGTCACGGTCGCGATCACGGTCCCCGCCTCGACGCTCACGACCTTCGTCCTCTTCATCGACGAACAGGTCTTTGACGTCCTCGGGCGAGCCGCGCACATCCGCGACGTAAAGGAAGGCCGCTTTGTCGGTACCGATATCGACGAAGGCCGCCTGCATGCCGGGGAGCACCCGCAGCACCTTGCCTTTGTAGATGTTGCCGACGATGCCGCGCTCGCGGCGACGCTCGATGTAGATTTCTACGACCTGACCGTTTTCGACCAGGGCGACGCGGGTCTCAGGACCGTCCGCGTTGATGACAAGCAGGTTCGGCACGGTTCCTCATGCCTATGCAAAAAGTAGCGAGTCGTGCAGGGCGGGCTGGCATTCATGTCACCTTTAAGGGCCCAACCAGTCTGTCTGCACAGGTCCACGCATGTTAGGAAGATTTCTCCGCGTACCACGCAAACGCCTAGTTTTCAAGCGGTTCCATCGGCACCTGACGGCGCGGGCAAATTTTTGGCCGGGGGCAGGGCAGCCTGGCACAGCGGTTGCTGAAGTCATTGGCAACAACCTGACTTGGCTTAGTTTCGCCGCGTGCGCCTCGCTTAACCCTTTAAGAGTCGTCCGCGGCTGTCTCGCAGCACATCGGCGCTACTTTTAAATCCGCCGCTGTGTTCGAGAAAAGTAGACGGGCTGTGATGGCATACGCTGTCACGGCCCGTTTGCTTTTTGGCGCCTCAGGGCTGTCTGGATGGCAGTCTGCCGAGGCTCGGGCATTCCTGTCTCGTCGCCGGCTGTTGACGGGGCCGGCTGCGCGTTGATAGCGTGCCTGTATGAACTCGGCTTCGATGGAAATGAGTGGGAGTGCCCAGAGTCGCACCGCGACGTCTCAGGCTCAGCTGGATCGGTCGCTGGCTCTCCTTGGCGAAAAGGCGCCGGCCTTCGTGAAGCTTGGCGCCAGTGAGCGGGCAGCGCTGCTGCGGGCATGCATGCCCCACCTGGCCCGCGTGTCGCGCGCTTGGGTCGAGGCGGCCTGCAAGGCCAAGGGCCATGACGTGAACAGCCCCGCCGCCAGCGAAGAGTGGCTGGGTGGGCCGATGGTGACGATGCGGGCCCTGCGCCTGTACGTTGCGGCGCTGGAAGAGATTCACCGCTTGGGCAAGCCGCAGCTACCTTCGGGCGCGTTCCGCAGTGGCTGGGATGGACGCACCGAAGTCCGCGTGTTCCCGTACGAGCCGATTGATAAGGCGATGTTCGGCGGCTTTAGCTGCGACCTGCGCATCCAGCGCGGCCTGACCGAGATGACCGTGCGCGAGCGCCAGGCCTCGCACTACAGCGACAAGAATGCCCACGGCGGTATCTCGCTGATCCTGGGGGCCGGCAATGTCGCCTCGATCCCGCCGACCGATGCCCTGCACAAGCTGATCGTTGAGGGCAAGGTCTGCATGGTCAAGCTCAACCCGGTCAATGAGTACCTCGGGCCGTTCTACGAGCAGGCCTTCCTGCCACTGGTCGAGCGCGGCTATCTGCAGTTCTGCTACGGCGGCGCGGACGTGGGCTCGTACCTGTCCTATCACCCGCTGATCGAAGACATCCACATCACCGGCTCGGACCGCACGCATGATCTGATTGTCTGGGGCCCCGCCGGACCCGAGCGTGAGCGGCGCATGGCCGCCGATGATCCGCTGCTGAAGAAGCAGATCACCAGCGAGCTAGGCTGCGTGACGCCGGTCATGATCGTGCCAGGTGAGTACAGCGCGGCCGAGCTTCGCTTCATGGCCGAAAACGTCGCGACGCAGGTGGCGAACAACGCGTCGTTCAACTGCAACGCCGCCAAGGTTCTGGTGCTGTCCGAGGGCTGGTCACAGCGTGAACAGTTCGTGGCCAGTGTGCGCGACATTCTGGATCACACGCCGCTACGCTTGGCCTACTACCCCGGGGCGCGCGATCGCTACGAACTGCTGACCAAGGGACGTGAGCAGATCACTCGCCTGGGCCCCCAGGAACCGAATAAGCTGCAGTGGACGATGATCCGCGGCCTCGATGCGAAGGCGAAGGATCCGCTGTGGAGCACCGAGCCCTTCTGCAGCATCATCAGCGAAGTGGCGCTGCCCGAGCGCGATCCGGCGGCCTTCCTGCGCGCTGCGGCCAAGTTCAGCAACGACACGCTGTGGGGCACGCTCAGCTGCAGCATCATCATCCATCCGCGCACCGAGCAGAGCAGCGAGGTGCGCAGCACGCTCGACGCGGCGGTGGACGAGCTACGCTACGGCGTGGTGGCCATCAATCATTGGCCGGCCGTAGCCTATGGCGCGATGACGCCGCCGTGGGGAGGGCACGTCAGTGGCACGCTCAAGGACGTGCAGAGCGGCATCGGCTTTGTCCACAACACGCCGATGATCGAAGGCATCGAGAAGGCCGTCCTGCGCGGTCCCTTGACCGTATTTCCCAAGCCGCCCTGGTTTATCACCAACCGTCGCGCTCATCGCGTGGCGGAAAAGATGGTCGACTTCGAGCAGGAGCCCAGCTTCCTCAAGCTGCCGTCGATTCTCGTCGACGCGCTGCGCGGCTAGCTCACTTCTAGAAAATGCTGCGAGTCATCGCGGGACAGCTGGGGGGACGCCGGCTGCGGACCCC
>DAORCZ010000084.1:0-14828 GCA_035345735.1 Pseudomonadota bacterium
CTGACACGTCGTCGTGCCGGGAAGCGGCCCATGCGGCCGGCCGTTGATGGTCACACCGCAAGCCCCACAGATGCCCTCGCGACAGTCGCTGTCAGAGGCGATCGGGGCCTCGCCGCGGCCCAGCAGCGTCTCGTTGAGCCGATCGAGCAGATCCAAAAACGACATCTCCGCCGTGACCTCGCTGACCTCATGGCGGCACAGCCGGCCCGTCGCCTGTTCGTTCTTCTGACGCCAGATCTGAAGAATGAGCCGCATTAGCGATAACTCCTCTCTGTCAGGGGCACGGCCTCGAACTGCAGGGGCTCGCGCAGCGACACCGGCGCCACCCCATCCCCGGCATAGCGCCACGCAGCCACGTGCGCGAACTCGCCATCGTTGCGCTTCGCTTCGCCCTGCTCCGTCGCGTACTCGACCCGAAAGTGCGATCCGCACGACTCCTCGCGGGCCAGCGCATCGCGGCACATCAGCTCCGAAAGCTCGAAAAAATCCGCCACCCGACCGGCGCGTTCAAGCTCCTGATTGAATTCTTCACCACTCCCCGGCACGAACAGCTCCGCGAAAAAGCGCTCGCGCAGCGCCGGGATGGTCTGTAACGCGCGCGCCAGCCCGCCCCGACTGCGCTCCATGCCGCAGTCGTTCCACAGGATCTGCCCCAGCTCGCGATGCAGCGAGCTCGCACTGCGCCGACCCTGCACCGCAATCAGCCCAGCCAGCCGCGTCTGCACCTCGTTCACTACCGCTTGGACCACCGGTGGTGGTGTACGACAGATAGACCTCGGGCCGCACTCCGGTATCCAGCTGCGGTCGCGCGGGCGCGGTGCAGGTCTGCCCCGTCGGCCGCGCATCCAGCCCAAACGGCGATGGCACGGGCGGTGGCGGCTCATCCGGCGGTGCGGAATCGGGGCTGGAGCAGGAGAAAGCAGCGCTCAGCCCGAGCGCCGCGGAGAGCGGGTGCGCATTCCGGCGAAGTGGACTGCCCGTTCCGGGCGAATTGGAGAACGAGAACGCGAAGACCAGGACGAACAGAACGCTGGCTCATCGGCAGATCTCGGGAACGACGGGGGAGAGGACGATGAGCGCGAGTAGACCAAGACTCGCGAGACTTGTCGCGATCTGTGGCGGGCCAGCCGACTGGCTGCGGCCAGGATGCGGCCGATGGCGAGCTTGCGCGCCCGGACGCAGCCGGCGGGCCAGGGCCCAGGGGGAGCGATTCCGGGGACATAGGCCGGATGCCGCCATCGTTGTCAAAATGTTACGCAAGCGACAGCGATCCGGCGGCAGCGTGTAGGGGGTCTGCGTGCGATTCGCACGGACCCTGTGACTACTCGACTTTGGGGGACTCATCATGCGCCGAACCTTGGCCTGCGTGGCCTCGATCTCACTTGCGGCTCTCGCGTGGAGCCACTGCAACAACGAACAGACGGGGGGCCCAACCGACGACCTGGGCAGTCCCGGCCTCGACCTCAGCCCCGGCGAGACGCCGGACCTGGCCCCGCCCGGCGATCCGCCCGACCTGGCCCCGCCCCCGCCTGCCACCCCGACCCGCTTTGCCGTCGTCCGCATCGGCACGGGGACCGGCACGCTGAACAACGATGCCACTGCCACCTTCATCGAGACGCGCCAGATCAGCGATGGTGCGCTGGTCGGCAGCGCCCTGGCTCTGCCCATCGCCGCCAGCGGCAGCAATCGCCCGCTTTGCTTGTCGGGACTGGCCAGCGTCGAAGGACAGCTCAGCCGCTCCAGCGATGGCCGCTACCTCGTCCTCGCCGGCTACGCCGCCGCCCCGGGCAGCAAAGACATCTCGACCTCCAGCTCAACGACGTACAACCGCGTCGTTGCGCGCATTGATGCCGCCGGCAACATCAACACCGCGACCGCCTCGACGGGCTTTAACGCCTCGGCCGTGCGCGGAGCCACCAGCCAGGATGGCACCGGCCTGTGGATCACCTCAGACCTCGGCGTCTATTACACCACGCTCAACAGCACCGCCGTCCCGACGCTGCTCGACATCGCCAACACCCGCGCCGTCGGCATCTTCGGCCGTGGCGCCAGTGCCCAGCTCTACGCCTCCAGCTCCGCCGGCAGCAACCTGGGCATGAACACCGTCGGTTCCGGCCTGCCGACGATGAACGGCGCGACCGTCACCCGCCTGCCCGGCTTCACCGACACCAACAGCCCAGCCAGCGTCGGCTTTGTGATCTTCGATCGCGACAACAACGGCACGCCCGATCAGATCTACGTCGCCGATACCCGAACCACAGGCGGCGGCGTCCAGCGCTTTCGCCTCAACAACACCACCTGGACGCTAGACGGCACGATCAGCACCGGCAGCAACTCCGGCGGCCGCTACCTCGACGGCTTCGTCAGCGGCAGCACCGTCACCCTCCTCGTCACCACCGCCGAGCTAAACGACTCAACCCCGACCCGCATCGTACGCCTCACCGACACCGGCGGCGCCACCAACACCGTCACCAGCCAGCTCCTAAGCACCGCCCCCACCAACACCACCTACCGCGGCCTAGCCCAAGCCCCCACCCCCTAAAAACCCCCGACGCCTCTAGCGGCTCAGCCGACGCAGCTGATCCATCGCCTGGACAATCTCGTCGACCGTGGGCTCGTCCTGGGCCTGCGGCCCCATGCGCTCGCGCAGCCATACTGCCGCCTCGGCCACATGCCCAAACGAGCGACTGGGGGCCTTGGTACGGGCCAGATTGCTGATCGCCAGCGCCACACTGCGGACCATGGCCGCGTGAAACCCGGCCCCTTCCGTCGTGACCGCGACCCCGACCAGGGGCGGTGACAGCTTGTTCATCGTGGCATTTAGAATCGCCCGGACTTCGCTCGACGGCGCACCGACCCCCACCGGGACATAGGGCAAGAGCGCGACGCCGCTGCGTCCTTTGGCGTGGCGAATCAAGGCCTGCTCTTGCTGGCGTGCGCCTTCCACATCCATATGCGCTCGCCACAGCACAAGGACAAAGCTGCCCAGCGTCCCGATAAGGCAGCTAGCACTCTGGTAGACAACCTTTGGCGTCGTAGTCATGTGAGCCCACCTCTCATCATACGACAGACCCGCAAGCCGACAGACCCCCAAGCCGACAGACGGGCCCCCGCAAAAAACCGATACAATCCTCGGATCCCCCGTCGTCGCCCCCCCCTCCCAGGGACCGAGCATGCGCCAGCTAGTACAGAACATCCGCGCCCGCAAACCCAACGCCTTCGATCACCTGGTCACTGCCGTGATCCTCCTCGCCGGCGTCCTCATTGGACTGGAGACCAGCCCGGGTTTGCAGGCCCGCCACGGCGAGCTCTTTCGGCGCCTCGATCTAGCACTGCTTGCGTTCTTCGCCGCCGAGATCGCCTTCAAGCTAGCGATCGAAGGACGCCACCCCTGGCGCTACTTCCTAGACCCGGATCAAGTGGCCGAAGATCGCGCTCACGGCTGCGGACCACGCGCGGCCTGGATCGACGCCTGGCACTGCTTCGACTTCGTCATCGTCGCGCTGTGCCTGCTGCCGCACATCCTGCCCGTGCACATGCACTCGGAATTCCTGCCCATGGTGCGCATCGCCCGCATCCTGCGCCTGCTGCGCCTGGCCGAAGAGATCCCGAAGCTGCACGTCCTCGTCAACGCGCTGCTCAAGAGCCTGCCGTCGATCACCTACATCTGCATTTTTCTGCTGCTGCACTTCTACAGCTACGCCGTGGCCGGCACCTTCCTGTTCGGTGCGCAGGACGGCGACCACTACGGCTCGATCAGCCGCGCCATGCTGACGCTGTTCGAGGTCGTCACCGGCAACGGCTTTTCCCCTCTGATGCGCGAAGCCATGGCCCGCGCCGCTACGGCTGGCTATGCCAGTTCCACGCCGGTCATCTACTACACGACCTTCGTCATCATCGGCGTGACCATCATCCTCAACCTCTTTGTCGGCGTGATCATCTCCGAGATGGCCGTGCTGCAGAAAGCCCTCGACGAACGCCAGCGCGCCCTGTGCGATGAGCGCGCCAAGAAGGCCGCCGCCGAGCGGGGCGAGTCCGCGCAAGCAACCGCTCCAGTCGCCGACCGGGCTGCCGATCTGGCCGCACTTGAGAGTCAGCTTGCGGCCATGCAGGCTCTGCTCGCGCGCATCCGCGAACGGAACCCGACGACCTAGGAGATCCTAGGGCGTGCACTGCAGAAGCGTCGTCACCAAGTGTCGCAAAACGGCGGACAGGCGCTCAGCCGACGCGGCGACAAAGGGCAGCGGCTGCGCTTCGTCCATGTAGCAGGACTGCGCCATCTCTAGCTGCAGCGCGTGCACGCCGCGCGCTGGCTGACCGTAGTGTCGCGTGACGTAGCCGCCCTTGAAGCGACCGTTGTGCACACGGCTCAGCCCAGGGTCATGACCGAGCGCCTGCCACGCCGCCGCCGCGACCGCTGGCGCGCAGCTGGTGCCGTCGGCCGTGCCGAGGTTGAGATCGGGCAAGCGGCCGGCAAAGAAGCGCGGCACCTCAGCGCGAATCGAGTGTCCATCGAGGAGGAGAACGAAGCCATGGCGCGCCTGCAGCGCTTCTATCTCGGCCGCCAGCGCCTGGTGATAGGGACGAAAATACTGCTCGATGCGCGCGCTGATCTCGCTGCCATCTGGCGCGCAGCCGGCCCGATAGAGCGGCTGATTGTCAAAGCCGCGCAGCGGGCAGAGCTCGGTGTTGTCCGCCCCGGGATAAAGCGCGACGCCATCTGGACTGCGGTTCAGATCGACGACGTAGCGCGAGTGCGTGGCGTAGAACAGACCCGCCCCGAGCTCGTGGGCGAAGCTGTACAGCTTCTCGACGTGCCAGTCGGTATCCGGCATGCGCAGCGCGGCATCGCTTAGGCGCTCGGCCAGGACCGGCGGAACGTAGGTGCCAGCGTGCGGCACATCGATCAGCAGGGGCAGGCGAGCAGGCAGATGAACGAAGAGATCCATGGGCAGTCTCGTGGAAGAGTGGGCGGCCATTATCGGCTGCGCCGCGGGGGGGCAAAGAGGAATATTTCGCAGCGACGGGTCCGCTACGGCTGGACAAACCGGGCGGCGCTCTGCGACGCTGAGCTTCCGTGCTGCGAAGTCGCCCCGGTGAGCCGAAGGCAGATTGAGCCAGGCCGACGACAGCCCGAATCCCTATCCCGATGATCGAGGCACGCAACCTAACCAAGAGTGTCCTTGCCGGCAGTCAGCGCACGCCGATCCTGCGCGGCGTCGAGCTGTCGATTGCAGACGGCAGCTTCGCGGTGCTGCTGGGACCTTCGGGCTGCGGCAAGACGACGCTCTTGCACCTTTTGGGGGCGCTGGATCAGGCCGATGGCGGCGAGCTGACCGTCGCGGGAGTCCGTCTAAGCCCCAGTGATCCGGCGGCCCTTCTGCACTATCGCCGGCACATCGTCAGCGTCATCTTTCAGTTCTACAACCTGCTGCCCACGCTGTCGGCGCGCGAGAACATCGAGCTTGTGCTGGAGCCGCTGGGTCTGCACAGCCGGCAGCGCCGCGAGCGATCCGATGAGCTGCTGTCGCGGGTGGGGCTTTCGGCCGCCGCCGATCAGTACCCCAGCCAGCTCTCCGGCGGGGAACAGCAGCGGGTGGCGATTGCCCGCGCCCTTGCCAAGCGTCCGCGGCTGGTGCTCGCCGACGAGCCTACCGGCAGCCTGGATCGCAAGAACAGCCGCCAGATCCTCGACCTGATGCAGAGCATTAACCGCGCTGAGCACACGACGTTTCTGATCGTCACGCACGAGCCGGACTTGGCCGCACAAGCCAGCCAGGTCCTGCACATGGAAGACGGTCTGATCAAGAGCTCGCGGCTCCCCGCAGGGAGCCCCACCACCGACGCCGAGCCTTCGCCCTAGCCGGAGATCCCCCTCGTGTCGCGCGCCAGCTCGTACCTCTCGCCGCTCTTGTTCCGGGCCATCGTGCGGGCGCTGTGGCAGACGCCGGGGCGGCTCCTCGCGGTCGTTGTCTTGGTTGCGGTGGCAATCACGGTCTACGCCGGCACGTTCACCGGCCTGGGTCACATCGCCGATACCGCGGCCCGGCTGTATCGCGATCTGCACCTGTTCGATCTCGATCTGCGCATCCGCCCGCAGGCGCTAGACGGCGTCCCCAGCCCCGACGATCTGCGACGCGCCGTGCCCGGCGTGGCAGCGGCAAGCTGGCGCCTGATCCTGCCCGGCAGCGTCGAGCAGCCCGAGCGACCCCACCGCGAGCCAGCCGGCGAAAAGCGCAGCAGCCCACCGCCGATCGTCGATCCGGCCCGTGCCGCCAGCGCCGTGATCTGGGCCATCGATCCGCGACAGCGCCCGGCGGTCGGGGATGTGCTGTTGACCGCGGGTGACTTCCTTGCGCCCGGTCAACCCGACGACATCCTGATCGACAAGACCTTTGCCGGCGACTGGGGCATCGCCGTCGGTGATCGGCTGATCGTACGCGTCGCCGAGCACAACGTGGCGGTCCGCGTACGCGGCATCGCCGTCCTGCCTGAGCACCTGATGAGCTCCTCGCTGCCGGACTATCCGGTGCCGATCCGCGGCGTGCAGGCGGGCGTTGTGGTCTCGCAGGAAAAAGTCGCGCAGCTGCGCGAGCAGGCGCTGGTCAATAGCCTGGCCATCACGTTTACCGACGGGGGCGCCGCCCAGCGCGAGCGCATACGTAGTTCTGTCACAGAGCTGCTGCAGCGCTCGGGCATTCACGTAACCGCCGGGCTGTGGCCCGAAGATCAGTTCAGCGTGCACTGCACGCGCGTGCGCATCCTGTCGTACCGCGACTTTTTGCCGACGCTGATCTTGGTTTTCAACGGCCTCTCGTTCTTGGTGCTGCTGCTCTTGGTGAGGCGGATGGCGCAGACCTGGCGACGCGAGCTGGGCACGCTGCTCGCTTACGGTGTCCATCGCAGCGCGCTGGTCCTGTCGTGGGCGCTGGCCCTGCTGGCCCTCGTCGCGCTCGGAGGCCTGCTGGGGGCGGCGGGTGCGCTGCGGGTGGCCAATCAGGTCAGCGAGCAGTTCCTGTTTGGCACCGGCTTTCCGCTGCTCTTGCCGGGCCGCAGCTTGCGCCCGCTGTGGCACGCCGAGCTCCTGTGCCTGGGCATCGTCTGGCCCGCTGTGCTGCTGCCGCTCTTGCCGCTCCTGTGGCGGCCGCCGGCCCACCTTTTCGCCGACGAATCGCACGAGCGCGAGTCGTCCGCCGTGCTCCGCTTGTTTGCCGCGGTCGGGCGACCGCTCGATCGCCTGCTGTGGCTCAAGACGCCCGAGAAGCTCGGCTTCCGCAACGCGCTGCGCCGCCCAGGGGTGTTCTTGTCGGCGACGCTCAGCATCAGCGCCATGCTGGTGGTTGCCGCCAGTATGTTCTTGTTCGCGCAGGCCCTGCCGCGCGGCCTCGATCAGTTCCTGTCCAGCCAGCGCTGGCAGCTCCTCATCGAGCTCGCGCAGCCGCTCACCGAGTCCGAGCTGACCCCACTTCTGCAGCAGCCAGGCATCGCCCTCTGGGAAGGCATCCGTGTTGTGCCCGCAACGGTCGGCCCGGTTCGCCCGTTGCCGGCGGCGTCAGCCCAGCCCGCGGCTGCCACCTCGTCGCGCAACACCCCGCGCTCGTACTATCTGGTGGCTGAGTCGCTGAGTTCACAGCTGCGCGTCCCCGGCGGGTTGGGCATGGTCTACGGTCGCTATCTGCAATCGGAGAGCGAAGCGGAAGCCGTCATCAACCTGCGCCTCGCGCAGTCCCTGGGCCTTGCCGTCGGCGACGAGCTCGCCGTCACGATCGAGGCCCCTGGCGAATCAGCAGCCGCGACGCCCACCGCCGGCGGGACGTTGCCGCGGGGCAGCGGGCGCCTGCGCATCGTCGGCATCTGCACCAACTACGCCATCAATCAGGTCTTCGTCTCGCCGCACACGCTGTCGCAGCTTCAACCGGGACCGCTGCGCTATGCCGCCGTGGTCACCGCGCCGCAGCGTCCCCCCGTCCCCGGCAGCCCGGGCGCGATGCCGCTTTTGTCCCGCGATCTCGATCTGGAAGCTCGCTTGCGTGCGCTGCCGCAGGTCGCGCGAGTGGTGCCTTGGCAGCCGATCGCCAGCATCAGCTTGCTGGGCTGCGATGCCCTGGTGGGATTCGTGCGGCTCTACGGCAACCTCGGCGGCGCGGTGGCGCTGTTTCTGATCTTCACCGTCATCCTAGTTGGCGTCAGCGATCGCCGCGGCGAGTACGCGCTCCTGCGCAGCCTCGGGTTTAGCGATCTCGATCTCCTGCGCTGCGTCCTGGCCGAGGTCGTGCTGCTCACGCTGTGCTCGGCTCTCTTGTGCGTGCCCGGCACGCAGCTGGCCACCTGGATTTTTCAGGGACGCCTGATGCAGATCTCGGACTTTGTGCCTATCGAGTTCGGTGTACGCGCCTGTCTGACCGTGCTCGCCCCGGCGCTCTTGCTGATGCCGCTGGCCGCGCTGCCCGCCGGCCGCCGAGCCGCCCGCTTGTCGCCGGCGACCCTGCTGCGACTGCGCGGCTAGCCGCACCGCAATTGTCCCCAGTCTGCCCCGCGGTCATTGACTGGTAAGACCACGCGGCCCGTCTGCCACGCAGCGATTGCAATCGCTACTAGCTTCACCGAAACTATCAGGCTAATGGACCCTATCGTCGGCACCCAGATCGGCCAGTACCGCGTAGGTCGGCCCGTCGGTGCCGGGGGCATCGGTTCGGTGTTCGAGGCGACGCATCAGCAGATCGGTCGCCGCGTCGCGATCAAAGTTCTGCGCGCCGAGCACGCTCGCAATCAAGAGACGGTGACGCGCCTGTTCAACGAAGCGCGCGCCGTGAACCGCGTCGAACATCCCGGGCTGGTGCAGATCTTTGACTGCGACTACCTGCCCGATGGCCGCGCCTACTTGGTCATGGAGTTCCTGCAGGGCGAGACGCTGACCCAGCGGCTCACCGCCAGCGGCGGACGCTTCGGCATCGCCACCGCGCTGCGCATCGCCTATCAGCTTGCGTCGATCCTCGCGGCGACGCACAGCGCGAGCATCGTCCACCGCGATCTCAAGCCCGGCAACATCATGCTGGTGCGCGATCCCGACATGCAGGCGGGTGAGCGCGTAAAGCTCCTCGACTTCGGCATCGCCAAGCTTGCGCCAGAGGCCGGCAGCGATGGTCTGACGCGGCCTGGCATGGTGTTTGGCACCCCGACCTACATGTCCCCCGAGCAGTGCCGCGGCTCATCGGATGTCGATGGGCGCTCGGACGTCTACTCGCTGGCGGTGATCCTCTATCAGATGTTGGCCGGCAAGCCGCCCTTCCCCGGCGAAGGGGTCGGCGTCGTGGCCATGCACCTGTGTGAAGATCCACCACCCATCGAGTCGCTGGTGCCAGGACTCGATCCGGCGACCGCGGCGCTTGTCGGCTCGATGCTGGCGAAGAAGCGCGAGGATCGCCCGAGCATGGAGCAGGTGGCGGTCACCCTGAAGCAGCAGTCGGCGACCGGCAGCGCCTCGTATCCTTCGATCTCGCAGTCGGCGATCGCCCGCGCCACCGCCACCACCGCGCCCATGGCGGGCCTGTCAGGAGACCAGAGTGGCTCCTTGTCTCACCCCAGCATGCTGGGTCGCATGGTCGGTCAGCAGGTCGAACAGAAGCCCTCGGGATCGCTGCTGTGGACGCTGATCTTAGGGGGCCTCCTGCTGACCGTAAGTGGTGTGGCGACGGTGTGGCTGCTGCGGCCGCCCAAGCCAGCCCCCATGCAGCGCACACCGGCGCCGCCGAACAAAGCCGAAGCCAGCGCGCCCGCCGATCCCAGCCCGACGGCCAGTTCACCAACGGAGGCAGCGCCGCCCTCTGCCGGGACGGGACGTCAGCGAACGACGCCGGACAAAGCCAGCGAAGGCCGATCCAAAAACAGCGGCAGCGGCAAGACGCCACGGACCCCGAAGACCCCCTCCTCTCCCACTTCCCCAGAGCCGACCGCGCCCTCACGAATCCAGATGCTCGATGACTAGCCCGCCCGCCCGGGCGACCGCCTGCGAGACGTCGGAGTTCCAATTGATCCTCGCTAGTCGCTGGTGATACCGTCGTTAGCACCGGTCTATGCAGCAAGCGCAACAACTTGGCCGCTATCACCTGCTCGACAGGATTGCCTTTGGCGGCATGGCAGAGATCTACCGCGCCAAGACTGCCGACGGCACCGGCCGTATGCACCTGATGGCGGTCAAGCGAGTGCTCGCGCATCTCGTCGAGGATGAAGAATTCATCCACATGCTGATCGACGAGGCCCGCCTGACGGCGCTGCTCAAGCACCCGAACATCGCGCGCATCTATGAGTTCTGCAAGACCGACACCGAGTACTTCATCTCGATGGAGTACGTCGACGGCAAGGACCTGCGCGCGCTGCTAGAGAAAGCTCGGCAAGCGCAGGAGTTCATTCCCGAAGAGCACCTGGCCTATATCTGCATGCAGGTGGCGCGCGGGCTGCACTTCGCGCACCACTTGACCGATCGGTCAGGGACGCCGCTCAACATCGTGCATCGCGATGTCTCGCCGTCGAACGCGCTCATCTCGTACGCCGGTGAGGTCAAGCTGTGCGACTTCGGCATCGCCAAGGCGGCGGGGGCGCGCTCGCAGACCAAGACCGGCGTCATCAAGGGCAAGGTCAAGTACATGTCGCCGGAGCAGGCGATGGGCAAGAAGCTCGACGGCCGCTCCGACCTGTTTTCGCTGGGCACGCTGCTTTACGAAATGGTCGCGCTGGCCGCACCGTTTCACGCGCAGACCGAGATCGAGCTGCTGTTCGCAGTGCGCGATGCCCGCAAGCGGCCGATTCGCGAGCTACGCCCCAACATCAGCCAGGGCCTCGAAATCATCATCGAGCGCGCCATGGCCAAGCAGAAAGAGCGACGCTTCCAAGACGGCGAAGAGTTTGCCGAGTCGCTGCGCGCCTTCCTGCTCGATAGCTATCCCGGCTACGGCCCGGCTCAGCTCTCGCGCTACATGCTGACGATGTTCGCCCGCGAGCGCGAGCGCGAGCAGCGGGCGCTGGACGACTACGTCATCATGCCGGGCAAGATGGAGGCGTTTGGCGAGAACCTGCTCGCCGACGTCATGGGCCCCGACGCCGAGTACACGCAGTTCACCGCGGCGTTTGGCGAGAAGCTGTCGCCCGCCGAGGTCGAAGCCAGCGCGCCGCTGCCCAATCCGATGCAGCAGATGCGCGTGCTGTCGTCCGTCAGCATGCCGGAGCTTCTCGATGCCGAAGAGATCGAGCCGTCGGGCATGGACGAGCTCGACGTGCCGACCTTCCAGCGACCGCGCGTCTCAGCGACCGAGCTAGGTCTGCTAGAGCCGGGCCCAGCGAGCTCATCGCCCTCTGCTTCGACCATGCCGCGCGGTGCCGCTCCGGCCTCGGCCAAGACTGCGCCGCCGGCCGCTCGCGGAGGCATGGCCGCCGCGCTACCGAGCGGCAACGAGACCGCCATCCTGCTGCGCGACACGCCGGGTCTGCCCAACCTGCACAGCGAGTCGACGTACATCGTCGGCGACGATCCGGGAGCCGATGGCGGCGACGATGGCCTGCACGCTCAGCAGACGCACATCTTGTCGCGCGATCAGGTCGAGGCCTTGATCGCCAAGCGACTTGGCAAGCCGATGCCCGCGGCGCCGATGACGCAGCCGCTGGCGCCGCCGCAGATCTCGCAGTCGCTGTATCAGCCGCCCGCTCCGCGTACCTCGACCCCTTCGCAGGCGATGCCGCAGGTGCCGGCCGCTCCGCGTACCTCGACCCCTTCGCAGGCGATGCCGCAGGTGCCGGCCGCTCCGGTCCTGCCCACCTCGCTGGCCGATGACTCGGATCTGCACGCGGCATCGACGCAGATCCTCAGCTTTGACAGCCTGCCGGCCAACATCCGCGACATCCTGCAGCGGCGGTCGGGACAGCCCGCGGCCCCGGCCGCTCCGGCTCCCGTGGTCAGCCCAGCAGCGCCGCCGCCAAACCCGGCGATGAACCTGCAGCCGCTCGACAGCGATGTGCACGAGCTAGCCACCGCGCACCTCGACTGGTCGCCGATCGATCAGCTCCCACGGGGCGAGCTGCCGGCGCCGCCCGATCCCTCGCTGATGCAGCCGACGCGGCCCGCTGCGATGGCCCGCTCGGCCACCGGAGCCCAGGCGCCGATCTCACCCGTGCCGCCCCGCTCCGCGACCGGCGCACAGGCGCCGATTCCCATGACCGCGCCCCGCTCGGCCACGGGAGCGCAGACGCCGATCTCGCCGTACCCGCCCAGGCCCGCAACGCAGGCAGCCCAGCCCGCGCTGCCCGCGCCACGGGTTCCGGTTACGCCCGAGCCGATTACCCAGCCGGCAGCTTCCTCGTCTCCGCCTGCCGTCGGTGCGGCGGGCCAAAGCGCCCCGCCTGCCCGCACGCTTGCCGAGCCGCCTACGCGCCGCACGGCACCGCCCGATGACGAGCCGCCGACCTGGACCGCCGCACCGCCGCGAGTGGCCGCCCCGGTCAGCCCCGAGCCTCCCGTTCCGCCTCGTCGTCCGACTGCGCCGCAGGTGCCGGTGACGCCCGCGCCGGCCACCGCCCCACCCCGCGTCGCCACCCCGCTGGGCAGTGGCCTGCGAGGGGCGAGTCCGGCTGCCGCCCCCAGCCCCCCCGAGGCCCGGCCGCCTATCCCGGAGCCGGCGCCCGCCGCCATCGCGCCAGCCGCCGTGGTGATGAGCCAGGGCGACGATCACGACGACGAATGGGAAAGCCTGCCGCACCTCGACAGCACCATGATGGCGCGCGGGGGCGAGCTACAGATTCCATCGCGACCGACAGCACCGGTGATGCCGCGAGCCGCCGCCGCGCCCCGCCCGGTGGCCCCGCGGGCACGACCCGCCGCCCCGATCGTCGAAGACTATCCGACGATCCCACCGTCGAGCCTGCTCAGCGCCGACGATGACGAGTTCGAGGACGATGGGCCCCCGACCTCCGAACAGAAGGTCGAGCCGATCACCGATGCCTCGCTGGCCGCGCCCCCCCCCGCCCAGGCTGCCGAGGAACCGCCGACTCCGCCGAAGAGTGCGGCCCCCAGCAAGGCGCCTCTCGGCAGCAAGCCGGGCCTTCCCGGCCGCGCGCCGGTCAAGCCCCTGGCTGCCGCCGGGACCGACGAGCCGGTCACTCTACCCAAGTCGACGCCCCCCTGGTCGCCGACGGGAGCCAGCAAAGGACTCGCCCGCACCGGTGAAAAGACGCCGCTGCGTCCGCCCGAAAAAGTCGCCGAGAAAGTCGCCGAAAAACCAGCTGAGCGTGGATTCGCCAAGGCGTCCGAAAAGCTCCCAGAAAAGGCGCCCGAAAAGCTTCCAGAAACGCTGGCCGAGAAGCCTGCCGAGAAGCCTGCCGAGCGCTTCGACGACCTGGGCTTCGATGCCGGATCAGACTTCGCCGAAGACACCGACAAAGGTGGCGGGCCGAAGGGCTTTGGCGGAGCCGGGGCCGAGAGCGTCGATCCCTCGCCGTTCCTCACCGGCAGCAGCGCCCCCCCGGGAAAGCGGCTCGACTTTCTCGGCAAGCTCGGCAAGCCACCGGGGAGCTCGCCGCGCGTCCCGACCTCGGGCGGACGCCCTGGGGCCTGGGACAACCTGCCGCGCAAGAAGTAGCCAGCCAGTCCGGGACGAGCGGGCTCAGCGCGCGCGCACGACGATCGGGGGGCGGTCGCCTCGCTCTTCTACTTGGCCGATGACTTGCGCCGGAACCCGCTGCGCATGGAGCGCAGCCAGAGCCGCCTCACTCTCTTGTGCCGGCAGCGCAACCAGCAAGCCGCCCGAGGTCTGCGGATCAAACAGCAGCTCTTCGTGCGCTGCATCGAGCGAGCCATCGATCTCAAGCTGGCTGCGATAGGCGACGCGGTTATTTTTTGCTCCGCCACAGGTCACACCAGCGGCAGCCAGGGCCAGCGCCCCGGGATACAGCGGCAGTCGATCGAGATCGATGCACAGCCGCACGGCCGGATGCTCGGCGCGCGTCATGCCCAGCGCGTGACCTACCAATGCGAAGCCGGTGACATCGGTTGCGGCGTGCACCGAAAACCCCTGCAGTACGGCAGCCGCCTGCCGGTTCGTCGCTGCCATGCCCTCGGCGCAGTCCTGCAGATCGGCGGGCGAGAGCGACTGTCCTAAGAGACCGCGCCGCACACCACTTACCAAGAGCCCGGTGCCGAGCGGCTTGGTCAAGATCAGCGCATCGCCGGGCTGCGCGCCGACGTTGCGCCAGATGCGATCGGGCGCGACGACACCCGTCACGCTCAGGCCAAAGAACAGCTCCTGCGCATACACCGAGTGCCCGCCGACGAGGGCCACGCCCGCACCGGCCAGCACGGCGCGAGCCCCCGCTAGGATCTCGGCCGCGACCTCTTTTTCCAGTCCACGGGGAAACAGGCAGAGGTTGATCGCGCACACCGGCCGCCCGCCCATGGCATAGACGTCGGAGATCGCATTCGCCGCGGCGATGCGCCCATAACCCTGCGGATCGTCGAAGGGCGGTGTGATGAAGTCGGCCGTCGTCACCAGCGCCTGCTGAGCATCTAGGCGCACCACGCCGGCATCGTCACCGGTCTCCAGGCCAACGAGGACATCGCCGAGCGCGAGGTCGGCGGCGGCGTTTGGCAACACCAAGCCGCTGCTTTTCAAGAGTGCGTGCAGGTCACCCGGACCCACTTTGGCCGCTCAACCACCGGACGAGGCAAAGCGAGTGATGGCCCGCGGATCCGGGCGAGGCTGGGCCGCGGTCTCGGGCGTGCTCGCAGGAGCTCCGGTCGGCGGCGAAATCTTCATGCGTCTGGCACGCTAACACATGATAGGTTT
>DAORCZ010000085.1:0-2475 GCA_035345735.1 Pseudomonadota bacterium
GCAACCTCATCGTCCAGCTGCGTCCGGGCGCGCCCCCTCAGGATCTCGCTGAACTCGGCGAGCTCTTGCTGTTCGCAGCGTCGGCGGGAACCTCGGGTGCCGCGACGGTGCTGGATGCCTATGCCCTCTCGGCCGAGCTCCTCGCCAAAGGCGGCGAGCCGCGCCTGCGGGCTCTGTCCCTGACGCTGCTTGGCAAACCCGCCGCTGCCGCGGGCGCGCTAGAGACAAGCGACGATGGCAACGATCTCCTGTGGGCAGCCGATCTGCTCCTTCTAGGCCTGCCCTCGGTGCTGGCACCCTCGCGGGGTGATTCCCCGGCCCTTAAAGCAGCGCTGACACCTGCGCTGGCCCTGCTCGATCGGGTGCTCAGTCCGCCGCTTGCGTCCGACGGTGGCAGCGCCGGCATGACCGCTGCTTATGCGGCGTTTTCAGCACTCGAACGCATCCTGGGTCTGGCACAAGATCCACGTTATGGTCTGCGTGCTCGTCGGGGAGAGCTGCTGCGACGACGACTGGACTTCTTTGGCGGTCTCGCCGCGTTGCAAGAAAGCGGCAGCGATACCGCGCATGTCTCCGGTCGGCCAAGTCGCGTCGAGCTCCTGGGGACGGCGCTGCAGCTTGCCGCCTGGCTCGCTGAGACCGGTGATAGCCAGAGCGAGTCGGAGGCGGTGGCGCTTTACACCACGATCGCCACGTTCTGCGCCCGTCATCGGGAGAGTTCGGCGGCAGTCGGACGCTATCTCGGCCTGCTGGAAGCTGCGCGACTGCAGCTCCGACGGGGCGAACATGTCGCCGCGGCTGAGCACTATCAGGCACTGGCCTCTTTCCTGATCGATCTCGCCGGTGGGCGACAGGGGATAGCTGCCCTGAAGAGCGCGGAGCCGGCTGGCGATGCAACCTCGGGTATCCAGCTCGAGTGGCGGGCGATTAGCGCCGCGCTCTCGTACTTTGGCCGTGCCGCTGAGTTGCTAGAGCGCGACAGTCACAACACGACCAGTGCGTTGCGTGCCGCGACGCTGCTGGGCCGGGTTGCTGAGTTTGGCTGCCTGCATGAATCGCACACGCTGCGAAGACTGCGAACCCTGCTCGCCGCCGGCCACGATGGGCAGGCAGAGGCGATCTCGGCGCTCGTTCGTCTGGCGGAGCACGCGAGCGAACAGGCAGATGGTGGGCAGGCACTGCGACTCGCGGCTCGTGCGGCGCGGGCGACCGAAGCGCTGCGCATCCCTGGCGGGGATGCCTATGAGCTGCGGCCCGGCCCCCTCACCGCCTCGGCTCCGCTGCCCTCGATGCGTCGCGATGTGCTGGCCTTGGCCCGTCGTTGCCGCCGCCGCGGCGATCATCCACAGCTCGTCGAGCTATACCGCCGCCTAAGTCATCGCCCAACGAATCAACCGAGCGACGCGGCGGTCATGGAGCATGCCGCCGCCGCCAGCCTGTACAGCGCCCTCGCCACCGCGCTTTCGCTCAACCTCACCGATGACCAGCAGGTCCCTCCGGCGCTGCTCGATCTGCAGCACACCGCGGACGCCTGGGCTCAGCTGGCAAGTACGTCGCCGGGTGGCCCAGGACGCAGCCTGCTGACCGATGCCACCCGCTTTCTGCTGCGGCAGCGACAAGGCTTCGAGGGACGGGCCGCGCAACAAGCGGCCGAGGCGCTAGATACATTGCTCTCGCAGGTGCGCAGCGCCGACACGCAGGCTCATTTGCTGCGCCAGCTAGGCCACCACGCCAGCGAGATGACGGCCGACTTCGCCCTCGCCGAGCGCAGCTATCAGCAGGTCCTGCAGCGACGACCGCGCGACGTCATGGCCCTGCACGCGCTGGCTCGCTTGGCCCAGCAGCGTGACGAACCAGAGCGCGCCATCCAGCTTCTGCAACAGGCCGTGGAAGCGGCACTGCAGGGGGGACCGACGCAGCTTCCACCGCTGCCGGCGGCGTTGCAACCGCTGGCGGGCAGTCTGCCGGGTCGCCTCAGCCAGCCGCTGTCAGGCACGGGCGAGACACAGGTGGGGGCACAAGCGGCGGCGTTGCTCTGCTGCGAGCTCGGCACGCTGTACGAGCACCTGGCGCATATGCAGACCGAGCACACGGGCGCGATCGACCAAGCTGTGGCCTGCTACAGCGAGGCCCTGCGCCGCGATCCCCAGTGCCGTACGGCAGCACGGGCCCTGGTGACGCTGTATCGCTCGATGAGCCGGCCGCGCGAACAGCTGGCGGCCATGGATCGCTTGTTGCCGCTGCTGCGCGACGATGCGCAGCGCCTGAGCCTGCTTTTGGAAATTGGCGAGCTGGCGATGCAGCTCGCGGCAGCACCGAGTGCTCAAAGCGACGCCACGCCAACCGGTGACACCGACGCTCAGGGCCAGGTCTTCGCTGAACAAGCGCTAGCGGCCTATAGCCAGGCGATCAGCCTGTCACCGTCGCAGCCGCAGGCCATCGCCCGCTTCATCGAGCTCTCGCGTCGTCTGCGAC
>DAORCZ010000085.1:2575-7986 GCA_035345735.1 Pseudomonadota bacterium
CCGTCGCAGCCGCAGGCCATCGCCCGCTTCATCGAGCTCTCGCGTCGTCTGCGACGCTTCGCTCGCATGGCCGAAGTGCTGAAGGCCGCGCCGCGTACCCCCGAGGTCCTGGCCGCGCTGGAGCTGGCTTATGGCGAGCTCGGCGATCCGCAGGCCCTGGCCACCGCGCTAGAAGAACAGCTGGCGCAGCTGATTGTGGCCGCGGATATTCCGCGACCTCGCGTGGCTCAGATCACACGATCGCTGGCCGAGCTGTATCAGCGCCTGCATCGCAGCGAAGACGAAGCGCGAGCCTGGGAGCGCTTGTACGAGATCGCTCCCGACGAGCTCTTGAGCAACATCCCAGCGCTGCTGCTGCTTGAGAAGCGCTACGGGCAGAGCGGTCGTCACACCGAGCAAGCGACACTGCTGGGACGCGCGATCGAGCGTCTGAGTCACGAACAAGCCCAGCTGCAAGGTGCCGGGCTAGAGCAGCAGCTAGAGCTGCGCGAGCGACGCCGTCAGCTTCTCCTGCGGCTGGGCGATGTGCAGCGGGACTACCTGGGAGCGCAAGCGCAAGCCGTCGCGACCTTCGAGCAGGTGCTAAGCGAGTGGCCCAAAGAGCCGTCGGCCCTGCGCGCCTTGGTCAGCCTGTACGGCGGCGGCGCAACCTCAGCCAGTGCGCCCAGCAGCCCGGAAAAACAGGCCGAGCAGCGTCGCGTACTGTCGCTTCTTTTCGAAGCCGCCAGCGAGCCTGCCGAGCGCTCGCGCATCATGTTTCAGCTCGGCGAGCTCGACGAAAAGCAGGGCAATCAAGAAGAAGCGCTGCGCCACTATGGGCAGGCCTTCTTCCTGGATCCCGCGAATCGTCCGGCGTTCACCTCGTACGAGCGGCTGTGTTACCTGCGCAAGCAGTGGAACGAAGCGATCCGCATGTACGACGCGGCGCTGAAGCTGATCGATACCCAAAAGACGCGATCGTATCGGCCAGCCGATCTGCACCTGCGACGGGGTCAGGTCCTGCTCACGTATCTGCAGCAGCCCGACGAGGCGCTGCCCAGCTACCTGCGCGCGCTAGAGACCGATGCCGAAAACGACAACACCCAGGCGACGCTGGAAAACATCTACGCCGGGCGCAGTCAGTGGCGCGAACTTCTGACGGTCTATGAGAAGCGCGCCTCGCTGGTGCGCGAAGACGTCAAGCGCGTCGAGATCCTGCGCCGAGCCGCCAAAGTCGCGACCGCCAAGCTGCGCGACATCAACGAAGCGGTGCGTTACTACGAAAAGCTGCACGCCGTCGATCCGACGGACAGCGATGCCCTCGACGCGCTGGAGAGCCACTACGAGCGCAGCCGCGACAACGAGAAGCTGTACAACCTGCTGAGCACGCGCGTCGCGCTGTCGGTCGATGAGCAGCAGATCATCGCGCTCAACATGCGCATCGGTACGCTCTGCGAAGAGGGGCTGCGCGATCACGACCGCGCGATCTCGGCGTATCGCCACGTCATCGAGGTACAGCCGACGCATCGCGAAGCGCTGGATGCCATGGCGCGGCTCTTCGAAGCCAACGAGCGTTGGGCTGAGCTGATTGACGTCACCCGCCGTCAGATTCGCTTGGTCACCGATCGCGCGCAGAAGGCGCTGCTCTATTTCAAGTGCGGCTCAGTAACCGAGGCCAAGTTCGGGAAGGAAGACGACGCGATTCGCTACTACGAAGCGGCGGTGCGCACCTCGGCCGCGTGTTTGCCGGCACTGCACAGCCTGCGCGATATCTACATTCGCCGCGAGGACTGGACCCGCGTTACGCAGACGCTGGAGCTGGAATCGAAGCTGTGGACCGAAGAGAAAGAGCGGGCCGGCATCCTGGCCCACATCGGTCAGATCTTCCAAGAGCGGCTCCGCAATCATGCCCGCGCCATCGAGTTCTACGAGCAGGCGCTCAGCGTCGACAAAGACAGCATGCCGGCCAACCGGGCGCTGTTCGCCATGTACTTTGCGCGCGGTGAATGGGAGCGCGCCCTGGCCGCCAGTCAGGTGCTGCTGCAGAAGGCCAGTCGCGAAGGAGAACCGAGCGAGCGCAGCGAATTTCAGCGCAAGCGAGCCATCGTCGCCCTGCGGCTTGGGCAGGTGCGGATGGCCTGCGATAGCGTCGCGGCTGCGCTCGATGTCTACCCAGAAAACCTGCCGGTCCTCGAGCTCATGGTCTCGCTCGCTAGCCGGCGTCACCTGCCGTACGACTTTGCTCCGCTCGCGCGAGAGCTGGAGAAGCAATACCGACGACGCGATCTGCCGCACTGCCTGGCTCGCGTGCTGTGCGCCCAGGCCGCCATGCTGCATCCCGGGAACGATATCGAAGCGGTCGAGGCCCTGCTGCAGGAAGCAGTCCGTCTGTCGCCGCACGACTACCTGCCCAGCGAAGCACTGGCCGGCTACTACGAGCGCCTGCGGCGCTTCAGCCAAGCCCGTGCGACGCTGGAACAGTTTGCCGCGCAGAGCATCCCTCCCAGTGGGGAAGCCGCTCCGGGTGAGCTCCGCGCGCGCGCGCTGCTGCGGCTCGCCGATGTGTGGAGCACGTCGCTTATGGACAGCGATCGGGCCCACGGGATCCTGCATGGCCTGGTGCACGGTGAGGCCCCCATCCCGCCACATCTGCGACGAGAAGCGCGCTTTCGCCTGGCGCAAGAGCTGTATGTCCAGTCGCGCTTCGAGCAAGCCCGGGGCGAGATTGAGAAGCTGATCAGCGATACTGAATCGGCCGAGTTTGGCATCACCGCACCAGAGCTAGGCACCGCCAACACTCAGCGCAGCAGCGGCGCCGAAGACTTGGCGCGCTTTCACTACTACCTGGGCCGTATCCTCGACGCGCTGCATGAGGACGGCCCGGCTGAGCTGGCCTACCGACGGACGATCGATCTGGTACCGACCTTTGCGCCAGCCGTCGTGGCCCTGGCGCGCCGCGCCGTGAAGGCCGGGGATCGCGCGCAAGCTGAAATCCTGCTGCGCGATGCGATCGCCCAGCTTGGAGCCGCAGGCAGCCGACACGAGGCCGACGCCAACGAGGAGGCCCATCGCCTACGGCGAGCGATCTGTCGCCTGCTCGCAGGAATCAATCCTCAGCAAGCCGCCGAGGCCTACCGCCAGACGATTTCCTTGGCGACGCAGCAGGTGCCGGCCGAGTCTCTGCGATCGTCGTCGCTGCTCGAAGACAGCGAGGAACCACGCGCTGCCTGGGAGACGCTAGAAGATCGCATCGCCCTTGCTGAGCTGCTGTTCCGAAAGTTGAACGATACGGCGGCGGCCCGGGCCGAGATCCTCCGCGTGCTGGCTCGTGACCTGCGCAGTGCCAGCGCCTATCCCCTGCTCAGCGAGATCTACGAAGCTGGCAGCCAGCCGGCCCGCGGCGAGCG
Organism: Pseudomonadota bacterium; assembly: GCA_035345735.1. Lineage (GTDB taxonomy): Bacteria > Myxococcota_A > Polyangia > Palsa-1104 > JAEUJZ01 > JAEUJZ01. The sequence continues at coordinate 5,962 of DAORCZ010000085.1, forward strand.
TGTGCGGACGGTGTTCGCGCTCTTGGGTTACGCCGACCAGCCGCTGGCCGAGAAGCGCTCGACGCCTCGCGTGCTGGCCATTCGTCAAGCGATCAGCGATGAACAACGCGAGCGCTGCCTGCTACCGCGTGCGGTGCTGGGGTCGCCGCAATTCGATCTCCTGCTTGCGCTCGGCGAAGGCCCAGTCCTGTCGCGATTGTTCCCGACGCCGTGGCCGTTGACGCTGGAAGGCGATCGCGAGCCGCAGCCCGCCAACCGCCTGTGGGATCCTGCTTTCAAGCTGGCGATCGCCGACGCGCAGCGACTATTCGGCATCGAGGTCGATGTCTACTTTGCGACGCCGCTGCCTGGCTACGTCTTGGCGCTGGAAGCCCCCCAGCCGGGTGCCAAGCCGATCGTTATCCTCGATAGTGGCATTCTCGGCTGCCCAGACGGGGAGCGCCGCTTCCTCCTCGGGCGAGCCATCGAGTCGCTGCGCTCGCGCTATGCCTTCCTGCTGCGCATGACAGCAACGGAGCAGCAGGCCTGGCAGCGTCTCACGCAGACCCTGCTCACGCCAGCCGCCCAGCATGAGACCGCCGCCCGCGAGCTGATCGCGCAGCTTTCGCCGGCAGGACAAGCGCGCCTGGAGCGCGCGGCTGAGCGCATGGCGACTGCATCAGCCCACCCCGGTACCCTGCCCGCCGCGGCGCTCGATCCGCTGCAGTTCCTGCATACCTTGCCGTTCCTGGCCGACCGGGCAGGCCTGGTCTTCTGCGACGACATTGCCGCGGCTGTGCGCGTGCTCTTGCGCATCCACGGTGAAGACCCGGCGCTGGGCGGTGAGCCCACCCCAGATGCCCCGGTGATTGGCGGTAGCGGCCGCGGCCCGGGCGGCATCCTACTCGGTCAGGTACCCGGTGGCGCAGAGCTTGCCCGTTACTACTTGTCGGATAACTATCAAGACCTGCTGTCCGCGATCCGCGACACATCGCGCTTGTAATCAGCGCAAACAAAAGGCTATTCTTCCTCCTGGTAGTCGGTGCAATCCACCGAGGGCCAAGGTAGAGGAACCAGGCGAGGCATGGGCTCTAAGTTCCGCTCAGAAGTGATCAGTCGCGATGGGGTCTCGACCCTCAAGATCGCGGGCGTGATCGATGAGGACAACGAGCTGGTGCCGCTTGAGGCCAAGCTCGCGAGCGGGCCGATGCTGCTGGATCTCGGCGAGATCGAGCGCATCAACTCCTGCGGCGTACGCGACTGGGTGAACTGGCTAGGGCGGATCGAGAAGAACGGCGCACGCTTGGTGTTCGTCAACTGCTCACCGGCGATCGTCTCGCAGATCAACCTCGTCAACAACTTCACCGCGAACGGCATCGTCAAGAGCTTCTACGCGCCGTACTTCTGCCCGCGCTGCAAGAAGGAAAAGCTCCTACGGCTCGAAGCGCGTGACCTGGCGAAGAGCGCGCCGATCAGCAAGGCGCCGACCTGTCGCTGCGATGAGTGCGACGGTGTCATGGACTTCGACGAGATGGAGGAGTCCTATTTCGCCTTCCTGAACAACGCCAAAAAGATCCACGGCGATCCCAGCTTCGAATCGACGCTGCGCGAGATTGCCGCGGCGGGGGATGCCGGGCGCCAGATGAAGCCCCGAGTGACGGGTGGTAGCATGCCCCCGGCGTCGAACCCGGCGGTTGGAACGCCGACGGGCACGCCGCCCTCCTCGGTGTCGCCGGTGCACCGCACGCCGACGCAAAAGACGCCACCGGGCGAAAAGAGCCCGACGGGTGCCCCAGCGCCGACGACGAGTCAGTTCCAGGGCAGTGGCGTGACCACGCCACCCAAGGCCAGCCCGGGACCTGGCAAGCTCTCGGCCAGCGCCGCGGCCGCCACTTCGCAGCCCAAGCTGGCCCCTGTGCGGCTCGACAGCGCGCCCTCCTCGCCCCCGGTGAGTGGAGCCGCCGCGATGACGCCTCCGCCGGCACTAGCGGCTTCGAATGCTGCGCTCAAGCCGGTCAGCAAGCCGATCCTGGCCTGGGTCCTGCT
>DAORCZ010000085.1:8086-14814 GCA_035345735.1 Pseudomonadota bacterium
CTTCGAATGCTGCGCTCAAGCCGGTCAGCAAGCCGATCCTGGCCTGGGTCCTGCTCGGCGCCTTCCTGCTCGCCGCAGCCGGCCTGCTGGCCTTCGCCCTCTCGCGCTAGCTCGCTAGCTGCCGCACTTAGCGGTCGCTGCTGCGTCTCTCGCGCCCGGCGCTCAGCAGATCGTCCAGCCGGCCGGACGGCGGCATCAGGTGGCAGCCAGAGCGCAGCACGAGCTCTTCGTGGCCGGCCAAGCCCGAGCCCCCAAGAAGCACCGGGCAGCGCTCAGCCACTGCATCGTGCAAGCTGCACAGGAGTCGCTGGAGCTCGCTCGGTTCGCGACGCATGACCAGCGATAGCGCGGCGAGGCTAGGTTGCACTTGGGCAGTAGCCGAGGTCAGCGCAGCCAGCGGGAGATCCGGCCCGAGATAGATCGGCTGCCAGCCCTGCTCGGCGGCTTCCAAGGCGAACATCAGCAGGCCCCCCTCGTGCAGATCGCCAGGCGGGCAGGCACAGAGTACGGTCTTGTGCCCGCCGCGGTGCCGCATCGTCTCCAGCAGCATCACCAGCTTGGCGCGGATCAGGCTCGTGCCGAAGTGTTCGACGGCCACTGAGATCTCGCCGCGATGCCAGCGATCCCCGAGCTCGCGCATTAGCGGCACCAGGATCTGCCGACACGCCTCAAGCGGCGGCAGCATCGACAGCGGACGTGACAAAAGTCCCTCGGCTTCGGCTTGGTTGAAGCGCGCAAACGCCGCCACGATCCGCTCGACGTGCTCGCTGTAGCTACCGATCACCGATGAGGTCACTGGAGGCTCGTGCACCGCAGCGCCGGAGGCTTCCTTCAGCTGCGCTCGCGGTAGCTGCGCGACTTCCATCGGTGCAATGCCGCGCTGCACCAGCCGCTGCGCCCCCTGCAGCAGGGCTACATCCTCGTCTGAATACAGACGGTAGCCGGCGGGCGTGCGCTCGGGCACGACCAGTCGGTAGCGCGCCTCCCACGCGCGGATGAGAGCCGGCGACAGACCAGTCATCTGCGAGACCGTACGGATGCGGTACTTGGTCACGCATCGATTGTGCTGTTTGCGCCAGCATTTGTCAATGGTTTGTATAAAGAACGCCCGTCGGATCCCGCTTTTTTGGCCGGATTTTGGCGCTAATTTCAGCAAACATTTGACATGCGCGGCGTGTTTGTCTACTGTTTGTATATTGTTTGTTTTGGATTGCGGAGTACTCCACCTCGTTTCCGTCGCCAACGCGGCCGCAACCCCCTCCGCACAAGGTGTTCACCGACTACAAGGAGCCAGCCCATGCCCGCCATGACTCCCGAACAGAAAGCCCTCGCTCACTCGATTGCCGACAGCCGTCCAGTCATGCTGCGTCAGGCACGACGCATGCTGCGAGGAGCCGACGGAGCGGAAGACGCCACCCAGGACGCTCTGCTGGCCGCTCTCCATCACATCGACTGCTTCCGGGGCGACTCGCAGCTAGGAACCTGGCTCTATCGCGTCAGCACCAACGCCGTGCTGATGTCGATGCGACGGCAGCGGCGAGCATGCGACCGCACGCAGCGCGCTCTGACCAGCCTTCCGGGAGACGGAAACTGGCTGTATGGCAGCCGCGGCTCCGCCCAGCCTCATGCGCAGCTAGAAGAGGCCCAAAACGCCGAGCTTCTGCGTTGGGCAATCAAAAAGCTGCCCGAGCGCTACCGCGCCGTCGTGGAGCAGTGCGATCTCGCCGAAAAGCCGATCGAACTCGTCGCTGCGACACTGGGAATCACCGTCGGTGGCGTGCGTACAAGACGGCTGCGTGCCCATCGCATGTTGCGGACGACGCTCAAGGACCGCGGCGATCGCTAGCCCCCCGCCCAATCAGACGCGACGCTAGGCCGGAAGCGCGGGCAGCGAGACCACGACCCGAACGTCAGGGCGAACGCGCAGCGTCCCCAGCATCGCGCTGTACGGCTTGATGCCATAGTCCGGCTGCGAGAGCACCACTTCCGTCGTCCAGCGCTCGCCGCTGGTATCGACCCGCAGACTCAGCGTGCGGCTCTTCCCGTGCAGGCTCAGCTCTCCCTCGATGCGCAGCCCGCTCGTCGCCGGTTTGACCGAGCGACCGACAAAGCGGATCTGCGGAAACCGCCTCGCCGAGAGGACCTCTTCGACGATGTTGCTCTCGATCTTCTGCCGATCGGCTAGCGACAGGGCGGCAGGATCGTCTCGCCCATCGCGAATGGCGTGCAGGACGCGCAGCGAATCGGCGGCCAACTCGGCGCGTACCGAATCGCCCTCGATGTCGATGGTGAAGCGCGTCACCCGCAGCTTCAGGTCGTGAGCAACTGCCGAGAGCAGACCCTCTTTGTATGTGTAGACCGAAACGTCGGCGTTCGAGGAATCGAAGCGTGGCATGGCCCCGCATACCACGGGGAGCTGGTCGCCGTCGCTACTTTGCTGGTGGCTTGGCAGGAGGGCGGCGGCGGGGCGGATCTTTGGGCGGCTTGACGGGGCCCGCGCTCAGCTTGCGCAGCCCCTGCGTCACGGCCTGGCTGACCGCGTCCTTGACAGCTTCGGTCAGCGCGTCGCGCTCCTGGTTCTCGCTGATTTGCGCACCGACCTCAATCTGCACCGCCGACTCTCCATCGCCCCCCAGGGCTAGCTGGGGATCCCCGGGGTACAGTGTGCCGACGAGTGCGACCCGGACGCTCTGCTCAAGCAGGCGGAAGCGGCGACCGGCCGGCGCGGGCCGCAAGGTTCGTTCCACCTTGAGCAGACGCAGCGTGACCTCATAGCCACGCAGCCCACGTCGCTGCAGCTCTTCCTTGATGCGAGCCGGCGGCGAGTCGGCGGCCACCCCATCGAGTTCCAGCACCACCTCGGGCCGCTTGCGCAGCTCGGCGGTGAGATTTTCGCTGGCCATCGCCACCACGGCCTCTGACGGACTGCGCCGAGCTACCGACTCAGCGGCCGCGCTGCCCCCATCGGCCGTCGCCGAACCCGCGGCCTCGGCAGGTTTCGCCGGCGCTGTTGCACTCGGTTCCCCTCCGACGATGGCCCCAGCAGCGATCTCGACGCCGCGCAGACGCAGGTAGTAGCGCGGCCCAGCCGCCGCAGCCGTCGGCACCCCCGTCGGCATCAGCGTGGCCACGAAGCTCAGTGACGTTGCGAGGAGCAGCTCTCGCCGCCGTAGCCCGGTGCCAGTTCCTGACACCATCCCGGAGCGGCTGCGCTTGGTAGTCATAGCTCTGGACATGCCAGCTAACTATAACCATTAAATATGTTTTTTGGCTTGCCTAAATTTTATTCAACGTAATGTGCCAAACGGCTCGCCTCAGTCGGCAGCCAGGCGCGGTTCAGGCAGGCCGCCAGACTGGTCCGCCAGATAACTAACTGTTCCCGCCGAGTCAGGATTTTGATATCGTCGAAAAAATAGGTTGTCTGGGTCTGCGACGACGCAGCGAGGCCCCAGAGCCCAAAAGTAAAGCGCTTGACCCCGGATCGACGAGCATCGTAAGTTGGGCCCCATCACAGCCTGGTTTTTGCCGACGGCAACCGTGCTCGGGAAGCACGCAAAGGAGCATGACCAGATATGTTCTCCATCCTGATCACTGAAAAAGGCGGAGAGACGAAGCGTCTAGAATTTGACCGACCCGAGATCACCATCGGTCGAGTGCAAGGTAACGACATCGTCCTGCCGAAGGGGAACGTATCCAAGCGTCACTCGCGCATCGTCTTCAAAGACGGCAAGTACATCATCGTCGATCTAAAGAGCACCAACGGCACCTACGTCAACGGGCGGAAGATCACAGCGCCGCTGGTGGTCAAGGGCGCCGACAAGATCTACATCGGCGACTTCATCATGAACATCGAGGAGGGCTCGGGTCCGTCGACGAGCTCGACCTCCGATCTGGAAGGGCCAGGCCGTCCGCCACCGCCGCCGCCGCGCCCCGGGGCCCGACCGGCGATTGCCACCGTGCCGTCGATTCGCACCGAAGCGACGTCGATGGACGTGGCCGCGGGAATGGAAGACGAGCTCGATGAGCAGCCGGAAGAGTCGGCTAGCTCGCCTGTGCCTGCCGTCGAGGCTCGTGCGAGCCGTCCGACGCCGCCACCGGCCCCGCCGGGCATTGCGCCACCGCCCCCTTCGGCGCCGCCGCCACCGGCCCCGCCGCCGCCACTGCGATCGCTGCCCAAGCCGCCACTGCCGACGCCCAGCGCCGATGGTGGAGGGCTGGACAAGCCAGTCATCCCGTCGGACCGTATCTCAGACAAGGCGACGATGATGGCTGGGGATGCGCCGCGCGTGCCTTCGCCGCCGCTAGCGCCGCCGATTTCTGCTGTGCCTATTCCGCCACCGACGCTGCCGGCCCTGACGCCAATCAGCCCGCTGGGTAGCCCACCGCCCGCGCCTCCGTTCTCGGCCCCGCCGCCGCCCGCCCCTGCCGCACCCGTGGCAGCGCCGCCGGTGACGCCACCGCCGATCTCGATTGCTCCTCCCCCGGCGATGGCCCCAGTGTCGAGCCCGCCGATTGCCGCTCCGCAAACACCGGCTGCGCCACCGCCAGCAGCGACGGCACCGCCTCCCGTGGTAGCTCCTCCGCCGGCGGCCCGTCCCCCATTGGCTCGTGCGACGCCTTCGACCACTCCGGCGGCCGCCCCAAGCCGCCCGACGACGCGTTCGGCAACCCCGGCCATTGGCGGTGGTCGTCCAGCCCCAGGCAGCGCGGCGGCGGCGATCGAAGACCCTCAGCGCCGTCGCTATGTCGAAGCGCTGAACCAGGTCGTCAGCAAGGCCGTCGAGCAGCTCGGCCTGACGAACGCCACACCCGAGCAACTGAGCGACGCCGAGGCCAAGCTCGACAAGGCGACCAAAGAGATCGCCGACAAGGTTTTCCCTCTGCCGCTCGGCCTAGAGAGCGAAGCGCTTGGCAAGATGGCGCTCGCTGAGCTGACTGGCTGCGGTCCCCTCGACGATCTGCTGGCCGACGAGAGCGTTCACGAGATTGCCGTCGCCGGCCATGACCGCATCTACGTCGATCGGGGCAGCGGTCAGAGCCTGCACGATCGCATCTTTACGTCGTCGGCAGCCGTGCATCGCGCCATCTCTCGCATGGTGACGCGAGCCGGAGGCCGCCTCGACACCGGCATTCAGGAGATTCGCCTGGACAGCGGTGCGCTGATGCAGGCGGCACTGCCTCCGCAAGCCCGTGTGCCGTCGCTGGTGGTGCGCCGAGTGCGCAAGACCGGCGGGCGCCTGCAAGACCTGGTGAACGGGGGCGTCCTGTCCGCCGCCATGTCCGAGTTCCTTGAGGTCTGCATGCGTGAGCGACGCAACCTCATCGTCTCTGGCTATGGGCGTGGCGTGATGCTGGGTGCCCTAGGCGGCGCGACAGCAGCTGGAGCACGCGTCGTCACCGTCGAGCCTGTCAGCGAGCTTGACCTTTCGGCGACGCATGCGGCATGGATCGGGCTGATCGGGCGAGGCTTGGAGATGCGCAGCCTGATCGGTCACGCCGTTCGCATGCACCCCGATCACCTCATCATCACCGATGTCCGCGGACCCGAGGCACTCGACGTCGCCGCAGCCCTGTGCGGCGGCCAGGGTGTGGTCGTCAGTGCGGACGCCGCATCGGCGCGAGAGGCGATCGGCCGTCTGGAGTCGTTGGCCCGTCTATCCAATGAGTCCCCGACGCGAAAAGCGCTACGCGAAGAGCTGGCCCAGAGCCTGAACTTGGCAGTCCACGTCGGCCGAACGGCCGGCGGCGCATATCGTGTCATGGAGATCTCGGAAGTCATTCTGAGCGAGGAAGGCGGCATCGAGCTGATGCCGGTCTTCACCTTCAAGCCCGAGGGAGGCGATGGGCAGTTCGTGGCTAGTGGCCACGTCCCAGAGTTCGCCGGATGACCAGCCTTCGTGGAACCTCAAACTAAGAGTCAGGTGGAGCTTCTGTGTGGAGAGTAATCGCCACAGATAAGGACGGACGGGAGATCGCTCGCAAGGAGATGGACGCGGGCGAGTTTACGATTGGCCGCGATCAGGACCGACAGCTGGTCCTGGCCTCGCCAAGCGTCTCCCGTCGTCACTGCCGAGTGCGGGTCGAGCCGACCGGCGTCTCGATCATCGACGACGGCAGCGCCAACGGCATCGTGATTAACGGGGGACGCATCCCCGCGAACACGATGACCGCCATTCCGCCTGGAACGCGGGTGGAGATCGCCGAGTTTCGTCTGCTCATCGAGCAAGTGGGGATGGCGCCCGCTCCGATGGCGCCCCCCCCGATGGCGGCGCCCCCGATGGCGGCTCCGCCGATGATGCAGCAGCCGATGCCGGGAATGATGCCGCCGCAGCCCCTGCCGCAGATGCCGTCGGCGGTCATTCCAGGCGGCGCGATGCCACCAAGCGGGATGCCTGGCGGGGCTGGCCCCACCGATCTGGTCCGCCTGATTGCCGAGGGCGGACAGTACAGCGGTCGCGTCTTCGATCTGCCTGGTCTGCCCGAGATCACGGTGGGTCGCGGCGTCGGTAACGACCTGGTGCTCGATGATCCGTCGATGTCGCGCAAGCACTCGAAGATGCGACGCATCGGCGGAGGCCGCATTGAGGTCGAGGATCTGAACTCGGCGAACGGCACCTACGTCAACGGCCGCAAGATCACCACGGCGCAGGCCGGCCCCGGCGATACCGTGCGCTTCGGCGAGCTGATGTTCCGGCTCGACGGTAGCGGCGGTTCGAGCGGTGCCAAGG
>DAORCZ010000086.1:0-14797 GCA_035345735.1 Pseudomonadota bacterium
GGCCGTCTCGGCAGGGGCCCTGAGGTCACGAATTGAGGGGACGCTGACCTAGGTTCCCGACTCTTTGTCGGCTCACCGCGCAAAGGTGAGGTGGGGCTGCGATGGCCGCGCTCGTCTGCGCGAGACTCTTCGCTCAGGAACCCTGCGCCCCCAAGAGCAACACTCGCAGGTCTGACCCCAGCTCGCCGGCACTCTCGGAAGAGGGGCCGATCCCATGCCAGCGGCGCCGGCTCGCACTGGCAATTGGGGAGGCCTACAGCGGAGCCCACCCACGGTCGCGCTCCACACGGAGCTGGGCAAGGTCGGCAGCTCTCTGCCGAACCTCGACTTGCAGCTGATCTCGCTGGCGCGACACGTCTGCAAGAACCAGCTGCAGTGCATCGATTTGGCTCTGCCGCTGATTGGCGCATAGCAGCGCTTCATCCCGCGCGGCCGACATGTCCCTGAGTGAGTCCTCAAGCAAATTTACCCGCTCCTTGAACCGTAGAGATTCCCGCTCGGCTTGATGGCGGGACTCGGCCTGCGTGCCTAGCTCGGCCTGCAATACCCGCAGTTCGTCACACAGCCCGGCCGCCTGCTGGCGACGCAGGTCAGACTCCGCGCTGCTCTCTCTCAGCAGCGTCTCGCTTTTCTCTAGAGCCGCCTGCAGCACACCGTGCTCTCGGCGCAGCGAAGCATGTTCACTGCGCAATCGTTCCAAGGCCTGTCGCAGTGCCCGGTTCTCACCGTTGGCTCCAGCCAGCTCCTTGGACTCCTGCTCAAGGGCGTCTTGCGCCTGCTCCTGCTCTTTCTTCAGCCGTGTCAGCTCTTCGCGCAGTGCTGTGAACTCACCATCTCCAGCTTCCCCACAGGCACCGCCGCCGCTGCCTATCGTCACTTGATCCGCTCCGGCCACGATCATGAAGCGGATGAGCAGGGATCCGCAGCGGATGACATCCATGTGACGCAGGGGCATGGGCCCTGAGATCCGCGTCCCATTGACCGTGGTCCCATTGGTCGATCCTAGATCTTCAACGTGCCACGCACTCGTGCGCCACGTAAGCGCCGCGTGCTTCTGCGATACCTTGGCGTCTTGGGTCAAGACCGTGCAGCCGCTGGCGCGCCCAATGTTGGCGCCATGCGGCGGCAGTAGCAGCTTCGCTATGGTTTGCTCCGACGTGAAGTACACAAGCTGTGCCTGAATCATGGGTTTGCCCTCCTCCCCAGGGTTGCTGTCTGCACAGCCCAGACACCTTGCAGCCAAAGTGCCAACCTACGCTGCAGGGCATACAGCATGAGTGCCGGGGAAGTGCCCATGCCTCCGGCCACAGAGCACATCTACCGCGCTTGATGTTTCAGCAGCTCAGTAGAACGTCACCCGCAGTGGCCTAAGCTCTCCACGAGGAACCCAGCCTTGCGTACCGCGGCTGTTAGCCCCACAGCACTGATCGCAGCCAGGGGAGGTACTCGGATACGGCCGCGTGTTCCTCAGCGAAGCGCTCGGCGAGCTTGGCTGAGTCGCCTTGGCCATCGAGCTTCACATCCAGGTTGCGCAGGCGGTTCACGACCCCTTGGTAGGTTAGGCCGACACGCGCCGCGATCTCTGAGATCCCCGCTCGGGCGTCCCCTTCTAGGGTTGCCTTGGCAGTCGCCAAGAAGAGCAGGTTGTCGATGAGCTTTACGGCCGCAAGAGGGGCCTGGGAAAGCGCTGTGACCGCCGCTTTGGGAGGCGATGGAGCAGTGGTTACCTGGCTGCCAGAGTCCAGCATGTTCTGCCAGTTCTCGGTCAGCGGCGCATGCGCATCGCGCAGTAGCACATAGCGCTCTATCGCCCCGCGAAGCTGCCGTGCGCCCCCAGGCCAGGTCGCCGCGGCGGCACGCTGTGCTAGCTGGTCCCGCTCGCGCACCGGGATCTCAACCCCCTGGGCAGCCGCCAGCCGCTTCACAAAGGCGTGCGTCAGCACTTGAACATCAAGAGCTTGCAGCGGAGGAATGGTGAGCTGGACGGTGTTCAAACGGTAGAGCAGATCTTCACGAAACTTGCCCTCGCCCACCATTTTCTCTAGGGGCTGGTTGGTTGCCGCCAGCACACGTACGTCGATCAGGCGTTCGCTGCGGCCGCCGATCGGCCGCACCTTGCGGTCCTCCAGGAAGCGCAGCAGCTTGGCCTGCATCGACAGCGGCAGATCGCCCAGCTCGTCTAGGAACAGCGTCCCGCCATGTGCGAGCTCTAGCAGACCGACACGAGCCTCGCTGGCGTTGGTGAAGGCACCGCGTACATGGCCAAACAGCTCGCTCTCGAACAGCGACTCTGGAATGGCACTGCAGTTGATTGGGATAAAGGGCCCACGCGCGCGTGCACTGTGGTTGTGAATGTCGTTAGCGAGAACATCCTTGCCGCTGCCGGTCGATCCGCGAATGAGGATTGAGCAGTCCGCTGGAGCGATTCGCTGGGCGAGTGCCAGCACCTGCGCCCGCCCCTGGGATGCGCCAGTGAAGACCCAGGGGCTGCTGTTATTTCGTGAAACGCTGCTCTGGCTGTTAAACAGCGAGACGATGGCGCGCAGCCACTGCTCTGCTTCGACATCGCTGGTGGCGCCCTTCCACACAACGGTGAGCTGACTGCCGGCCGGAAGTGGCAGCTGGGTCGCCGAGCCGGTGACAGGCTCGGCGACTTTGCCGATGCGAACCTCTTTGGCTTGCTCACGCAGACGCTGCTGCAGCAGCGCGAGCAGCTCCTCGGGCTTCCGTGCGAACTGATCTTCGTCGGGAAGCGCCCACGCGAAGCCCCCAACCTGCATCACCAGATCTCGCCCCAGCAGGACCTCGGCACGGCTGGCAAGTTCAAGGGAATGGCCAGGCTGTAGGCGGATAAATGTCCCATTGCGACTGCCGAGGTCTTCGATTTCCAACGAGCCCGTACCGGAGACCCGAACCCGCGCGTGCTGCTGCGATAGCGTACGAAACCCTGCCGAGAGCGAGTAGCGCAGGCCGCGCGACTCCTCCTTCATTGCCAGCAGAGCACTTTCTTCAGAGCGACCGATGAGGATCTCTGCGCCATCGTCCACCGGCTGCTCTAGCGAGTGCCCACCGCCGTGAAAAGACAGGATAATCATCCCTTATTGTAGTCGGCCCGGTTCGGCCCCTGTCAACAGGACACCGCGAATCTAAACACTGGGAGCCCGCAGGGGCAGCGTGCGTTTCTTTTGTTTCCTAGCACTGCCCACCTGGTGTGCGGAGTGCGACGCCCGACTCGCAGCGTGGCCGGTCGGCAGCACGGCACGGCGACGCAGTGCAGAGACGGCGCGGCGGCTGTCAGATGGACCGCCTTCTGGCAATGGCAAGGCTGACGAACGGCTACTCCGGCTCGATGTTCCCGCGGCGGCGGCCACCGGCACTGCTCGCGCATGGATCGGTCGGGCGGCGATGCTCGCAGGCAAAAGCAGTAGCCGCAGGCTCGCAAGCAGAACGAGCAGTGCCGCCGCCGCTGCGGGTCGAGGCCAGCCGACTCGGAACAGCGCTCGCCGAGGCGGGAGGAGAGTCGGCCGGTGGGGCATTGCGCCGGAGATCCGCGGAGGGTCCTGGCTTGGCTGTGAGCGGTCCATCCCTGCGGGCCATAGCTGGCTGGTGGCGAGGCGCAGGGTCTGCTCATGCTCACAGCCGTCGCGCTGGACCTCCCGACCCTGTGGAATGCCAGCACCGGTCACCTGAGTCGCCGAGTCTTCCTGCAACGCACTGTTGAGAGTTTCGATGAACAGCTCAATCTGTGGGAAGCGCAGCTCCTTGTCTTTGCTCAGCGCGCGAGTGATGGCCTCCTCGATAGCGGCTGGTAGGTCTGGCCGCAGCTCGCGCAGGGGGCGCAGCGCTGCCGAACGAATGCGCACAAGCCCTGCAATGGGGTCGCTGCCGAGAGGAAACGGCAACACGCCACTCAGCATTCGATAGGCCACGACAGCCAATGCCCACTGGTCAGCGCGCGTATCCACCAAGGCACTGATTCCCAGCGTTGCCTCGGGCGCGAGGTACTCCAGAGTACCGATGAGCATCCCATCGGAGTGCTCACTGGCATCGCCGCGCAGGATCTTCGCCAGCCCAAAGTCGATGACCTTGGCCTGCAGATGATCGGCATCATCTGAACCCGCAGCGCAAAGAAGGATGTTCTGCGGTTTGATATCGCGGTGAACCACTCCGCGACGATGAATGGCCGCCAGAGCGCTTCCGACCTGTGAGGTGATGGCGATGGCCTGGGCAACCGTCAGGGGCCCACGAGCACTCAGGTATTGATGGAGGTCTCTGCCCTCAAGCAGCTCCATCGCTAGGTAGGCAGCACCGTCTGGCATCACTCCTGAGTCGTGCAGCCGCACCACGTTGGGGTGATCGATGTCGGCGACAATCCGCGCCTCAGCAAGGAATCGGCGGCCAAGCTCCTCGGCTTGTGGGTGCCCGGGTCGCATGAGCTTGATAGCGCAGGGTTGCTGACGACAGCGATCCCAAGCACGAAAGACCGTAGCCATCGCCCCCCGGCCAAGCTCTCCCTGCAGGACATAGCGGCTGAGCGGTGGAGGCGAGAGCACCTGGGACCCGGTGGGCAGGTCGAGAGACGACGTTGAGGTGTTCATGCCTTGCCCTAAAGCAGCTCGCGTGCCGGCCCCCTCTTGAGCAAGTACAGCGACGGAGGGGTAGGCAGCAGCGCGCCCCACCCTGCACAGTGCAGTGTGGGATGTTGAAGTACGCTTGAAGCGACCTAGCGCTCGACTGAGCAGGCGCAGCGAAAACCCACCATCTGCACCGCAAGATCAGCGCGTAGGCGGCTGCGAGCCAGACCACGCAGAGCGGCAGCCGACCACTCCCAGTTCCCTCCGCGAATGACCCGATAAGGGGCGGAGCCCTCCTGCTCTGGCTGCTCTACCGGGTCCCGGCAACCCGACGCCGGACAGAGTCGGTACGGGGCAAAGAACGCATCCTGCACCCACTCCGAGACACTGCCGCCGAGATCGCGGATACCATCGGGAGACTCGTCCTGAGGCGACATGCCCACATCACGTGGACCGCTGTCGCGACTGCAGGTTTGGCTTAGGCTACCCCTGAAGACGACATCGGCGCAGCGCGGTGGGACGCTTCCCCAGGGATACAGAAAAGAGGGGCTGCGCCGCGCGGCAAATTCCCACTCGGCTTCAGTCGGTAGACGCTTGCCCTGCGCAGCACAGTAGCGAGCGGCACCATCCCAGGTCACCTGGGTCGCCGGCTTGTTCTCTCGGCCCGGCGGCGCAGCGAAGCTGTGCCCATCGAAGAGCAGTCCACTCGACCTCTCCAGAGTAGGATACAAGTCCAGTAGGAGAACCCCACGCTGACGCACCCAGCGATGGATGCGCTGGCCGTTTGCGAGGCTTTTTTCAACAGACAGATCCTCTTCTTTCGAGATCCATGCTGCGAGCTGGCCGGTGGTCACCTCAGTACGGTCGAGGAGAAACGGCGACAACGAGACCTCGCGATCCGGCATCTCTCGCAAGAACGACGCCAGCTTGCAGTCGTTTGCTACCTGAGAGGCGCACATCTGGAAGCCCGCTTCCGCATCGATGCGGCTACTGCCCATACGGAATGTACCGCCAGGAAGTCGAATCATTCCGACCGGGATATCTCCCTCTGGCCTCGCCCGGCCTAGAACTGACGGGTTTGCATGGGATGCGACGAGTCCCTGACTGGAAGGGGTGGGCTTTAGCAGACGAATCAGCAGCAGGCCTGAGACCAGCGTGCTCAGCACGATTGGAATGCGGCCCAGCATGGACGCCGCCCACGGCCAGCGCTTGCGTCCTTCGCCACCTTGCCGCAGCGTCGCAAGAGCCTCAATGAACGCACCGGCGTCTGGGTAGCGCCGCCGCACATCAGCGTGCAGGGCCTGGGCAAGGATCCCAGCGAGCGCTGCTGGCTGTTCAGGGCGCAGTGTGGCCAGGAACGCTCGCAGCCGTACCGGCTCATGAACCGCGACATCACGCAGGGCTCGACCGTCGGGCAGTGTCGGTCGCAGCGTCAATACTTCGACCAGCAAGACAGCCAGCGCAAACACATCCGTCCAGGGACCTATGGCCTTGTGATCGCCGCGGGCTTGCTCCGGCGCCATGTACTCGGGGGTGCCCGGGCTCAGCCCCTCCTGCGTTGCTGCGCCCCCGTTGAGCCGCGCAATTCCGAAGTCCATTAGCTTTGCGGAAAGGCTGCCATCGACACTCCGCTTCAGCATGACATTGGCTGGCTTGACGTCGCGATGAACGATGGGTCCCGGCGTCTTGAGGGTGTGTGCTGCAGCCAGCGCGTTGCCCACCTCGCAGGCAAATTGCAGACCCTCCGCAAGGGATGGAGGTCGCTGCGGATCACAGCGGCCAAGCCACTCTTTCAGGGAGGGACCATCCACATACTCCATCACCAGAAAGTCACGCCCGGAAAGCTCTCCGCGCTGAAAGAGAGTGACGATGTGAGGATGCGGACACAGGAGCTCGAGTGCCTGAGCTTCTGCGCGAAAGCGATGGATCTGCAGCTCGCTGGGACAGTCAGCGCGCAGTAGCTTCACCGCCACCTCGCGCCACTGGTTTTGCAGGTCAATCGCACGATAGACCGCCCCAAAGGAGCCAGTGCCGAGCACGTGACCTAGCTGGTAGCGACCAGCGAGCAGCGCCCCAGGCCCCACCACCGGAGTCCCTCCACTCTGCGCATCAACCGTGCCCGACATGCTCGTCTATGTGCGGTCCTATCCGGTGCTGGTCGCTCAGCGCTCAGAACGCAAGCTCAGTCGGCCGGGGTTCCCAGGGGCGGGCAATGGCCAGCGAGACCCCGACGACCGTTAGCGCCCCCAGGCCAAGAGCGGTCCAGAACCAGGCCTGGCGATACGGCGGCTTTGTGACCTGGGTGAGCGGAAAATCAACCGTCGCCGCAGGCTTGGCGATCGCAGGGGTCTGCCGCTCGGCCGTCAGCTCACGGACGCGCTCGCCAACATAGGTCTCCAGCCCGGCCACGGTGACGAAACCCGTCGCGGCTGGATCGGCCTTGCCTAGCAGACCTTCGACGACGGCTTTGGTAAACGCACCGTTATTCCACTTCACAGACTCTCGGGCCGTCTGATCCCCAGTGGCGGCCGAGAAGACAATCGTGCTGCTACCCAACCCAGCAACCTGATCGGCAAAGCGCTGCAGACCGCTGGGCAGACTACTGCCGCGTCCTTGCACGACGTTGCCGGCGTGGCATGCGTCCAGAAGTAACACCACCTTCCCCTCGATGGCGTCCAGAGCCGCGCGCAGCTTCCCCGCGGACAACAGCGTGCCCGAGATGTCTCCAAAGTCTGCCTCGAATGGAAAGAACTGATAGATGCCGGTCTGGGGATCATCAGCACCATGCCCAGCCAAGAACACCACGACAACATCACTGCTGGTTGCACTCTGCCGCAGCCAGGAAAGCTCTTCCAGGATGCGAGCGCGCGTTGCCTCACGATCCCGGACCACTCGCGCAGTCACGTTGCCATACAGCTTTCCCTGCTGCCTCTGCAGTAGCTTCACAAGGTCAGCCGCATCCTTCGCTGGATAGTCCAGCCGGTACTGCTTCGTCTGGTAGGTGCTGATCCCAACGGCCAGAACGAGCAGATTCGGTTTGGGAGCAACGGCCACTGCAGCCGAAGGCCCGCGCCAGTGCAGGCTGATGAAGACTGGCTCACCCACTGCGTGCGCGGTCTCTGCCTGCAGCAAGAGCGAGCTGTCGCATGGGGGCACTTGCAGTTCCAACACGAGCGATTGCGCGAGCGGCACGCTCGTTTCCCCGGACACCGCGCGCGATGCAGCACTGGCTTGCGGAGACACAGGGATAATCACCCGGCGTGATTGCCCCAGCGCATCGCGCAGAGTGGCCCGCACCTGAAGCACCGCAGCCCCAGACAGCGAGCGCAGCGAGACAGGTAGTTGCAGCGTCTGCGAGCGGACCTCCAGATCGGTATCCGCAGCCTCGATCTGCAGTGTCGGGGGCAGTCGCTCGTAGAGCGGTAGGGGGACCGCTCTGGCTTCTGCATTGGCTTCCGTTACGGCCCTCTCTTCATCCAGCGTTGGCAGGATCCTCTCGACGATATCTGGCCGCCGCATGGCTTCCTGCATACGCGACAAATGAAAGAATGCGGGAGCCCGGTCGGGACCCTCACTGACGAGCCAGCCCACGTAGTCATCGGCATGAGCAGACGAAGAGTCAAAGTAGCCCGAGGGAGTCCAGAGGATCCACGAGGTCAGTTCGCTTCCACACACCAGCGACAGCAGGGGGGCGCCATCGCTGGCTCGCAGCCAGCGCACAGAGCCTTCGGCGAGCGCGACAACGGCCACCCGTCCATCCCGCGAGAACGCCAGTGACTGCGGGGCTGAATCGAACTCGACGCGCCACTTCGTCCGAGCTTGTCGGTCCACAAGTGAAAGTCGAGCATCCGTAGCCACGAGGAGTGAGCCCCCATCCGGGGCCGTCGTCACCCGACGCACCCAGGCTCGCTCTTCCCCGGTGACGAGGGCTCGTCCGTTAATCAGCAGCTTGCCCGTCTTAGCCCAGTCGTTGAGCTGGATGCCGGGGGTCTGCCGCTGCGGGAACTCCACACGACTGTCGCGGGCACTGGCCAAGCGCAGGCGACGCTCCGAGACGACAAACTGGGCCCGCCGCTCTGTAGGGCCGTACACCGCAAGCTCAATGCGGTTGCCGGTCAGATCGACGGCGAGTGAGTCCGGCTGCACGGCCAGCGAGCGTCGCTGCCGCACCAGCGCCGGCGGGTGCCCAGGCTGGATGAGCCAGATCGCTGGCTCCGCCGTGACCACGGCCATCGCATCCTGCGCGCCAGCCGATGACACAGAAAAGTCGCGGTGCAGCACCAAAGAAGGCGCCTGTGGTCGCTGCTCTCCACGGAGTGGGATGATCTGCGTGATCTCCCAGGAACCCAGGGATACATCCTCGATGCTCCCCAGCTGCGCCCCATGCCAGCGACGGACGAGCACCGTCCCATCGGGGCGCCGTACCCCGGCGAGCAGCGCCTGGCCACTCGCCGTCCAGGCCGCCCCCAAGAGCGTCCCCCCGGTCACATCGGCAAGACTCAACGTCTGCCGGGGTCGCAGATCCTGGGCGGCGCGGATCTCTAGCTGTGGTGGAGTCTCATAGCCCAGCACCAGATCCTGCCCCCCGGGAGCAAAGCCAACGTGCAGTGCAGCCCGCCCAGGCAGCAGCCGCGTCTGCGCGAGCACCGCGAACTGTCGATCCAAGATGCGTAAAGTCCCATCACTACACAGCAGCACCCAGCGCTCGTCATCCGCCCAGTCGGCATCGACGAGCTGGCCTGAGCAGCCGGCGTACTGTTGCAGCCGACGCCCGGTCGCCAGATCGTAGCTCCAGGCCTCGCGGCTCGACAGCACAGTCAGCGCGGCCGCATCCTTGGAGACGTGCGCGCGCAGGGCGACCCCTGGCGGGGCTGGCAGCCTCCTCTGAAGTTGGCCGGTGACACGCTCCCAGAGGTAGACCGCTGCCGACTCCGGGTGCGTCGCCCCTTGCCCCACGGCAGCCAGGGTGTGCGCATCCGCTGAGAGGGCGACCGCACGCGGAACCAGCCTCTCTGCAGCGGGAAGGAAGAACGTGCGGCTGAGAGACTGCTGGCTTAGATCCCACAGTCGAACTGTCCTGTCTTCGCTGCTCGTCAGCAAGAAGCGACCGCTTCGATCCGTGGCACCGCCCAGGACTCTGGCGTTGTGCATGCGCAGGTCGATGCGCAGATCCGGCGGCGCAGCCACGGCCATGCGGCCCGCCGGGCAAAACAGCCCACACAGAGCCACCCAAAATAGAACCACTGGCGCTTGAATCGACCTGGCGATCATCGATGCCCGAAGTCGAACTGAGCGACGCCAATTCCCGATGCATCCAGCAGTACACGCACGATCCGCGGATCCCGCTCGCCTTCAGGAATCACTGGCGGCGGCGGCGCTTCCTTCTCGGGCTCCTCCTTGCCACGCTCTGGATCGCGCTCTCCTTCACCGCGAGGAGGCCTGGAATGCCGCTCCAGCTGCTCGGCCGACAGTCGGTCGGTACTACCGATCAGACGGATCCGCTCGCGCCCAGCCTGCTGCCCCAGCGTGAAATACCCGCTTTCTAGTGGCAGGCGGAGCTCCCGCTGGGGCGCACTATTTTCCGCTGGCATGTACAGGGCAGAGCTTGTCCCCACTTGCGGCACATTGAACACATAGAGGAATAATGGCCGTCCGCTCTTTACATGTATCGCAAAGCGATCGTTGCCCGTTAGGGATTGCCTGCTGGAAAGCCAATAGGGAATATCTTGGGATTGGGGAAGAGCCTGGATACGAAGAGTAAGCTCAGATTCATTCAGCGTCCCCAGCGCTTGCAAGGGGTCCGTATTCTGCCGGCCAACGCTACACCCCACAGTGGCGAACACAAGGCAGGACCATAACAAGGCGATACGCATCTGCTCCCCCCAGCGGGACCCCCATCCGGGGGCTCCCCTCGGAAATAGGAATCTCGCATATTGTGCGTGATATCACGCTCTCTTCTGCAGTACGGTAATTCCCAGTGTATCGATCTGTAGAGGGAGTGGTTCTATCGTGTCAATCAGTATTCGAAAGTAGCGGAAACCATTGTGAAAACTCAGCGTGCAGCAGTCCGCCGCTTTAGGATCGCCCCGTCCGCCCCCACGGCCCAGATCTCGCCAGAGGCCGCCCCGGTTACCCGATTAAGCAGGCCATCATAGCCAGTCTCGATACGCTCCCAGAGCGTACCGTCAAAGTGATACATCCTGCCGGAATCGGAACTAACCCACACATCGCTCGGCCCGGACGCCCAGACACCCGTGAAGCGGCCAAGCGGCACAGGAAGTCCCGTCGGCCCGATGCTGCGCCACTGGGTGCCATCCCACTGCAGCACGGTGCCATTGAACCCAACCGCCCACGCCTCCCGGCTGGAGCGTCCCCACACCGACCAGAGACCGCTCGACGTGGGACTCGGCCAGCTCGTCAAGGCACCACCATCCCAGTGCAGGATGACGCCGCCTGCGCCGACAATCCAGATGTCACTCTTTGAGCTGCCCCAGACTCCCACCAGAGGGGTCGTCACGCCGCTATCCACCTGGGTGCAGACCAGATCCGGGCAGCGCACGATCGTGCCGGCAGATCCCACAACCCAGAATTCCCGTTGCCCCGCGACAAAGACATCGACCAGCGCTTCCTTGGGCTTGGTTCCGAGGTTGTAGAAGATCCAGTCGGCCCCTGTGCCAATGCCCAGCTCGCCGCCGACGGTCACGCCCACTCGCTGCGGTCCGCTGTCGTTAAGGGGAGCGATTTTGAAGAACGATCGGGTAGTGGGTTGGACAAAAAGGAACCACTGGTCACCACTTCGCTGGTACCCCGTGCCGCTGTCCCCACTGACGATTAGCTGGTTCTGCCCATCGAACCAGATGTTGTTGAGATCGTCTTGGTACGACGAACCGACACTGTTGCTCAGGTACACCCCGTTCCAGTGCCGGATCTGTCCCGCTGTACCCACGAACCAGACGTTATTGGGGTCACTGCCATGAATGGCAGAGAGCGCACGCAGCCTCGCCGAGATGCCCGCCGAGACGCGCTGCCAGGAGCTGCCGTCGTAGTGCCAAAAGTCTCTACTGCCGGCGGCAATCCAGATGTCCCGCGCGCCGGTTCCCCAGATGGCTTGCAGGGTCCCGTGCTGGTTCTCTAGGACAAACTGTGTCCAGCCCACTCCGTTCCAGTGCAAAAGCGTGCTGTTCCCCCCGACTGCCCAGACATCGTCTGCCGCGCTGCCCCAGACATCGAGTAGAGGAACGCTGACTCCCGTCTGAGAGCATTGCAGGGATTCGCCGTCCCAGTGCAACGCCACGCCAGCAGCCCCCACCATCCACACGTCGTTCTCGCTGCGTACATACAAGCCGTTGAGATCCGCCATGACTGGGCTAGCGACCGTGCGCCAGCCCGCGTCCGAGCGCCGCAGTACCAGGCCTCCAGCGCCTACGGCCCAGAGCCCGCTTCCTGAGCCGTGCTGTACTCCTCGGATGCGGGAGAGCTGAGCGGTTGTCGCGGTCTCCTCCGCATGCCACTCGCCTTCACTAAAGCGCTGCACAAGGCCTGACCCGCCGCTGACCCATACCTGCCCGCGACCGTTTCCCCATACTGAAGACAGAGAACTTGTCGTTGGGCTGCGCAGCGGCAGCCAGAACGTCCCGTTCCAGCGCAGCACGGTTCCATAGCCCCCTACTGCCCAGACATGGTCCGCGCTCGCCGCCCAGACATCCGTTAGCTTGTTTCCTTGCGGCAGAGGATTCTCCCAGCAGAAGGAATGGCGAACGTCGGGAGTACAGAGCTGCCGTGGCGTGAACGACGGCTCAACCACAAGCCGCTCATCCCCTATCGTCAGCTGGCAGATTCCCAGACCTTGACATGCCCCAGCCCACCCCAGAAAGCGGCTGTCATCGCTTGGCTGCAGCTCAGGATACTGCTGCAAGGTGACGCGGGTCCCTTTGGGATACCGAAGTGAGAAGGACTGCAAGAAGGACTGTGGCGCGGTGTCCGTACCCAGCTGGGTCTCAACCTGCACCTGCACTGAGCCAGACCCCAAGCCACTGAACTTGACATCCAGCTGACAGCTAGGCTCGGCTGGCGATTGTAACTCGACGGAGATGCTGTACTCGCCGATCACCGGTCCCGCGATCTCGCGTTCCCCGCCGGCCACCAGGCAACCATCTGCCCGTAGCGCTCGCAGGTGGACCCGCACGCCATGGGGTGCAGGCTGGGTCAGCAGTACGATGACGCGAGGGACTCCGACCGAGAGCGCCCGCTCTTGCCCGGAGGCATCGCTGGAGGTGCGCAGCAGCGTGACCTCCAGACTGACCGCATCGGTAGGCAGGGCGGCTAGCTGTACATCAATCCGCGCAATCGGGGAGCTGCACCCCAAGCAGCCAAGGACCGCCAGCACAAGGCCCAGCCGCATCGCATACTGCGCTAGAGCCTGCATCTAGTATCCCTTCCGCCGCATGACGATGCTGTGTGGTCCAACGGCGAGGATGTCCGGTGGCTGGCCAGCTGGAGCGAGGTTTGCGAAGCCGAGCAGCGGGGCTTGCACGCCCCGCGCCCGCGTCCAGTCCTTGCCGTCATAGTGGAGAAGGACATTGGCTCCGCTAGCCCAGATGTTGCGTTCCGAAGTCCCCCAGATCTTCCTAATCGATTCCGAGCCAAGAAAGCTGTCTCGGTCTATCGTGAGCCTCGTCCCATCCCAGTGCGCGATGACAGAATCCTTTGAGGACGAGTTCTCAAAGGACCCCGCGAACCAGACATCCGATGGGCTACTACCCCAGATGGTCTCGATATCGTGAGTGAGTTCCGGAATAACCGGATGGTACGCAATGTTTGTGCTGCGATCGATGCGGACAATCCAGCCGTCTAGCCCCGCTGTCCACACATCCTGCCCCCCGGTGTCCCAAATGACGACGGGAATGAAGCCGCTTGGCATAGCTATGGATCCCCACTTCGTCCCGTCCCAGTGCAAAAGGACCCCGGTACGATTCGTCGTTACCCCCACCGCCCAGATATCTGTGGGCGAGCGGCCTGAGATGCTGTTCAGGACGCCCCGCAGGCCGGTAGGCACGGTGATCCAGTCGTCTCCGACTGGATCATAGCGATAGGTTTTGCCGTTCTGACTGGCTGCCCAGAGGACCTCTGGCCCAGTCCCCCAGAGCGAGCTGATGCCACTATCGAAGTAGAAGCGCGGTCGCCATACGTTGCCGTCAAACTCCGAGATGAGCCCGTCTAGGCTGGCGGCAAAGACTTTGGTGGGAGAGAGCGCAAAAATACTCTGGAAGAACTGGTAGCTCTGCTCGCTCTGCGGAACCCACTGTGTGCCGTTCCAGCGACTGAGCAGCCCAGCTACCCCCGCGGCGAAGATATCGTTCGCACCAAAGCCATACAGAGCGAGCACCTCCCCCATCGTCACACTCGCGGCGCGGTAGCCGCTGGGAGTGACCTGAAAGTAGGGGCCTAGGTTTCCCGCCACCCAGAGGTTCTCTTCTCCAGTGCCCCAAATCGCGCCCAGATACGAATACACCGGAGCGGGTTGCAGCGGCGAGACCGGCCCCGGCCTCTGCCGCCACGTCGCTCCGTCATATGAAAGCAGCGAGTCATGCGTGATCGCCCACAGGTGCTTGCTGTCTATGCCGAACAACTTCCGCAGGTGTCCGGTTGTCACATCTCGCAAGATCTGAACCCCGTCCCCTGTGACATGCACAAAGTTGTCATTGGGCCCCACGGACGACACTCCCCGATCGGCAATGGCCCAAGCCTCGCGCTCACCAACCCATACCCCTAACAGCTGCGCCTCCGTATCGATCTTCCGGTCGCGCCACTGCAGCCCATCCCACTCGACATACATTCCCTGGGCTCCCACTGCGACCACCCGCTGGCTCCCACTTCCATGAATCGCCGCCAGAGCCTGCACAAACGAAGTCGGCGTCACCCGCCACTCCAGGCCATCCCAGTGGAGGATCGTTCCACCGTTGCCCACGGCCCAGATGTCATCTTTGCCGCTGCCCCAGATCCCATGCAGGTTTTCCTGCGTGGGTGAGTCGTAGCTGGCCCAGAGTGCGCCATTCCACAGCAGGATGGTGCCGCCATTGCCCACTGCCCAGACTTGGTTGGGGCTAACGCCGTAGAGGCTTTCAATAGAGGCACCATTGGGCTTCGGTTGTTCCCAGCACCAGCCATCGGGGCGACAGGCGGTACGCGGAAGGAATGTCGCTCGGATATCTAGCTCACCATCC
>DAORCZ010000087.1:0-10984 GCA_035345735.1 Pseudomonadota bacterium
CCCGCCAGATCGCGCTCGCCCTCAGCCGCGCGCATGAGCTTGGCGTCGTGCATCGCGACCCTAGCCCAACGAAATCGCTCCACGTCTTGCAGGGTTAGCCAGCGCGGGGAAGACGCGGGGAATCGGGAAGCGCCCCCGCCCGACACTCACGGAGTAGCGCCTAGGGTGCAGGCGGTCGCAGAGCGAAGGGTACGTTATTGTAGCGCGCCCCAGCCCGCAGAGCGTCGAGCAGCTCGGGTGTGCTGGGCGACTGCAGCGGAGCGTCGAGGATGCACAGCTGCGGCCGCGAGGTCGCCAGACCATCGAGGGCCCCGCGCGGGCTAGCGACGGCGCGAACGCGGAAGCCCTGCTGCGTCAGCACGTGCCGCAGCAGACCGCGGTGAGCGGCGTTGCCCTCGACCAGCAGGATCTCTTCGCGCCCACCCACGGGGCCCTGCCGCAGTGCCAAGAGCTGCTCGACACGCTCGGCGAGCTCGTGCTCGGACACCGGCTTCGACAGGAAGTCGTCGATCCCGGCCCCGAAGCGTCGATCGCTGTCCTGCGCGGCAGCACGCGCCGACAGGACCAGCAGGGTGATGTCTTGCGTCGCCGAGTCTTCACGCAGCTGGCGACACATCTCGTAGCCATCGAGGTTTGGCATGTCGATGTCGGAGATGATCAGATCGGGCCGCGTGCGGCGCGCAACAGCCAGGCCTTCGACGCCATCGTGGGCGTGTAGCAGCGTATGCCCGCGGCCAGACAACGCCTTTTCCACAAAGGCATGTATCAGCGCGCTGTCATCGACCAAAAGAATCGTCGCCGCAGGACGGGCCGCGGCGCTCTCTGCTCCGACGGGGGGGGCTTCTTCGCAGCGCGGATCGGCGACGGCCAGGTGGGGGCGTTGCATGCTCAGCCAGCTGTCGACCAAGGGCAGAAATTCTTCGCTGCGACAGGGCAGCGTCAAAAACCCCGAGGCCCCGTGCGCGAGGGCGCGCGATTGGGCTTGCGGATCGCGGGAGAAAGCGATGACCGGCGCCTGCGGCGAGGGGGAGGCGCGCAGCGACGTCAGCCAGCGACTCAGCGCGGGGCCTGACGCCAGCTCCTCCTGCAAGAAAACGAGCTCAAGATCCGCGTAGTCGAGGACGGCGGTCGGCGTGCGCTCAACGACCAGCTCCAGCCGATCGGCGGCCAAGCGCTTGAGCTGCTGCGCAAAGAGCGGGCTCGTCGTAACGACCACGGCCTTGCTCGGTGACCTATCGCGGGTACTCATCGGCAATAACTTGGTAGGGATAGTAACAGCCTGTAGGAAATTTTAAATGAAGGTTTCTATGTAACCGGCAGACTGTTCCTCTCTCGTAGGGCTGCAAAGAACACCGCGGTCTCCGGAGGGATCGACGTAAAATCTACGCGAAATGCGCCTGTCGGCAAATCTTTCTGGGATGTCACCTTGCCATACAGTTCCGTAGTCAGTTCGCTGCCATCGAGTGTAAAGACAGTAATTTTTAAATTCGTCAATCGGTCTAACTTGGCCTCAGGCGCAAGAAGGAACGCGGCCTCCTCGCTAAGTGCAATCAGTTTCGCATTGTAACTCTTCGGTCCACTATGCTTTTCCTCGATGATTGTAAAGCGAATGGACACTGGCGTTGATAATTTGCGCGGGATTGGGGTCGTTCTCTCCGGCATGAAGCGCTGATACCTTCCCCCAATGCCGCCAACTTCGAATAATCGAATGGGGTGAGGCACGCCCTTCGGCATGACCTCGATGATATTATCGATCCGCAGGATAGTAAAGCAGGCGCGCTGAGTGGACTCCGATATTAGAATTTGTCCGCCAAGAGTATAAGACTCAATTCGCGAAGTCAGGTTGACGTTCTTGCCGACTACACCGTACTTGGCGCGCTTCTCGGAACCGATATTTCCGACGACAACTTCGCCGCTGTGGATGCCGATTCCCATCCGCACCTCGGGATAGCCCTCGCGGTGGTTAATGGCATTTACCCCCTGCATCGCCAGCTGCATTTCGACTGCACAGGCCACGGCCCGCTGCGCATCATCTTCTTGAATTTTCGGGGCGCCAAAGACAGCAAGGATCGAGTCACCAATAAATTCATCAATCGTTGCCCCGTAAGACAACAAAATACCCGTCATCACTTTAAAATAATTATTAATAATCGCCAGTACATGTTCTGGGGGCAGGCGCTCAGACATGGAAGTAAAACCGCGCAGATCAGCCATCAGGATGGTAATCATGCGCTTCTCGCCGCCAAGTTTTAGCCCCTCTGGGCTGGCCAGCAGGCTATCTACTACGTCATCAGAGAGATAACGACCGAAGGTCTTTCTGATAAATTCGCCCTGGATCTCCAATCGCTTTTGTATCTCGAACAAATTGCGTACCGATTCACCCAAACGTACGGAATTGCGATATCCGCGAGAGTGGTAGTGGATTCGGCTAATGAGCTCAATTTTGTCCATCTGCTTTTCGGCATAGTCATTGGCGCCTTCGGCAAATACTTTGGCCTTGGTCGCCGGGTCCGAGATGGCCGAGAGCACGATGACCGGAATGTCGCGACAGCTGGGATCCTCGCGAAAGTGCTGCAGAAGTTCGAGTCCGCCCAGGACCGGCATCTCGAGATCCAGCAAAAGGACGCTGGGGCGGAACTCTCGCGCGCGCTCGATGGCGGCGGTGGGGTCGGTGCAGGAAGTAAACGAGATCAGCGGCTCGCTCGACAAAAGCTGCGCAATGGCGGCGCAGGCAAACTTCGAGTCGTCGACCATCAGCACGCGAGCGCTGTCGGGCTCGTCGTCCGCGGCGGCGCTGGCAAACAGCCGCCCCTTGAGCAGGTCGTAGTAGCCGGCGGAGTGGAAGCGCACGCGCGCGAGGAGTTCCTGCAGGTCCTTGGACTTCACGACGTAGTCATCGGCGCCGATCGCCAGGGCCTTGGCCTTCTGCGCCGGATCGGCCGTCCCCGACAGCACGATGATCGGCACATCGCGAGTCGACAAGTTGTGGCGAAACGAAGCCACCAGCTCGAAGGCATCGCCGTCGCGCATGACCAGCGACTGCAGGATGACGGTGGGCAGCAAGTCGTCGGCGATGGCCAGGGCCCGGCCCGGCTCGCTACAGGCGGTAAACTGCAGCTCGGGATAGGCCGCGAAGGCGCTGGCGACGACCTGACAGGCGAGCTTGGACTCGTCGACCATCAGCACCTTCACGGCATGCTGCGCGGGCACGGTGAGGGCGCTGGCTTTGCGGCGAACACTCTTGAGCTCGCGGGCTCGCTTGCCGTGATAGCGCAGCCGCGCGACCACCTCGGCGGCGTCGCTGGCCTGCGTTAGATAGTCATGGGCCCCCAAGGCCAGCACCTGGCCCAGAAAGGTCGGCACGGCCTTGTCGCAGAAGATCAGGATGGGGATGGTGCTGGTGGCTGACTCGCGCCGCAGCAGGCGCAGCGTCTCTAGACCGCGAGTCTGCTGCTGGCTGGCATCGAGCACGATGACCGCCGGGGCCGCTTCGGAAAGGCGCGCCAGAAGCTGCTCGTAGCCCAGCCAAGCGCTCAGCGTGACGCCATCGCTGCCCAGAAGCATCGCGTGGAAGTGTCGAATGGTCTCGGCACTCTGCGCCACCAGCGCCACCGCCAAAACCGACGCCGGACGAGCCGGTTGTGGTCTCGCCCCGTCGCGATCATTGCTCTTTTGTGTCATCGCCAACCTCTCTCGCTGTGCACCAAGTTCTTTGCGGTAGCCGACTCGCTCCCCATGGCGGGCATGCGCCGCCGCGGCTCCGGGCTCACGACTCGCGGCGGTAACAGACCGTCGAGCCCTGACGCACGAGCCGCAGCCCCGCCAGTTCATCGACCAGCGTCTCGGACGAGCCGAGCAGCAGATAGCCATTGGGTCGCAGAGAGGCGACAAGCTTGCGAAGCACCTCAGCGCGGGTGGGGCCATCGAAATAGATGAGGACGTTGCGCAGCAGCACCAGGTCCATCGCTGGCATAGCTGGCCAGTCAGCGACGAGATTTAGCTGCAGAAACTCCACCTGCCTACGCAGCGAGGGGACGATGCGCCATCCCCCCGGCTCGGCAGAAAAGAAGCGCGAGCGCAGCGGCTCGTGCATGCCACGCGCGATCTCGAACTCGCTGTACAGTCCGGCACGCGCCCGCGCGAGCTTCTCTTCCGAGAGATCCGTCGCCAGGATGCGCACCGACCAGCCGGAGAGCAGAGGCAGCATCTCGGCCAGCAGGATGGCCAGGCTGTATGGCTCCTGGCCCGTCGAGGCCGCGCCACACCACAGGTTCAAGCTGCGGTCCAAAGCGCGCTCGCGCATCAGCTCGGGCAGGATATGGCTGCGCAGCACCGAAAACGGATGCTCGTCGCGAAAGAAGCAGGTCTCGCCGATGAGGATCTCTTCGATCATGGCTCGTCGCAGCTCATGTCCCGTGGGCCGCAACAGCTGTCGCAGGAGCTCAGACAGACTGGCGATGCCCTGGCGCCGCGCCAGCGAGTGCATCTTGGAGACGATGAGGTATTCCTTGTCTTCGCTCAGCACCATGCCCGAGCCCTCGCGGACCAGCTTGCGAACGAAGTTCAGCTCGTCGGAAGTCAGCTCGCTCATGCCGACTCCTTGCTGCGCACTCGCCGGACGATGGCTTCGGCAAGCTGGTCCAGCGGCAGGATCGCCTCGGCCAGCCCGGCATTGGCCACCGCCCCCGCCATGCCCCAGACCACGCTGCTCTGTTCGTCCTGCACGATCACCGCGCCCCCGGCCCGTCGGATAGCCAGCGCTCCGAGCTTGCCGTCTTCGCCCATGCCGGTCATCACCACGCCAAGCGTGCCGCGGCCACAGGTCTCGACCACCGACTGAAAAAGTACGTCCACCGCGGGACGACACGACCACACTGGTGGACTGTCCTGCAGGTGAAGCTGAAGTCCAGCCGCCGTGCGCCGCACCACCATATGGCGCCCCCCCGGAGCCAACCAGGCACGGCCAGCGCTGAGCTTCCCGCCCTCGTACCCTTCTTCGACCACAAGCTTCGACTCGCGCGTAAGACGCTCGGCAAAGGGCTTGGTGAAGCCGGCGGGCATGTGCTGCACGAGGACAATCGGGACGGGAAAGTTCCCCGGCAAGCTGGCAAAGAGCTGGCACAGCGCGTTCGGCCCACCGGTCGATGCGCCAATCGCGACGACCTCCAGCGGGCGGGCGGGGCTGACGGCGGGGGTGGCGAGAGCTCGTGGCTCGCTCGGGGATGGAGCTCTGACGATCGACCGACGCGGCTGCCCCAGGGCGCGAACCCTCTCGACGAGACCCTGCAGCGCTGCGCTCTGCGCGGCCGCCGAACCGGCGAGGCTCGATGGCTTGGCGACGCAGTCCGCCGCCCCCAGGGCCAGCGCCTCGACCGTCGCTTTCGCTTGTTCGGTGGTGTGGGAGGAAAACATGATGACGCGGGGAGGCGATGGCCGGTGTCGCAGCTCGCGCAGCACCTCCAGGCCGTCCATCTCGGGCATCTCGACGTCGAGGACGATGACATCGACGGCGACATGAGCCAGCTTGGCGAGCGCAATGCGACCATTGGCGGCAATGCCGACGACCTCGATCTCGGGATCGGCCCCCAGGCAGTCGGATACAACCTTGCGGATGACGACCGAGTCATCCACCACTAGCACGCGGGCACGCGACACGACCTACGCTCCTCCTCCGCTCAACGCGCTGCGTTTCCTACTTTCCCGACTCGCGGCTTAGAAGCTCGCTGAGACGACCGACCACCGCCAGCAGATCGGTTCGGCTCATGCCTTCGGCCTGACGCAGATCTCCGACGAGCTGCTGCAGCGGCGCACCGCGTCCCTGGGCCACTTCCCACTTGTAGCGACCGACCAGCTCTTGCAGCTCTTGCGCCATGTCCGAGAGTCGCTGCGCTACCCGCTGCAGCTCGGTTGCGCCGCTTGAGGTATTGCGCGCCGCCACCGCGACGCCATCGAGATTGCTGGAGATGCTGGTGCTGCCGGCCGCGGCCTTCGCGATATTGCGTGACATCTCGCTGGAGGTGGCGCTCTGCTCTTCAACGGCCGTGGCGATGATGCCCTGCATGTCGTTGATGCGGCGGATCATGTCGCTGATGTTGGCGATGGCCTTGATGGCCTCCTCCATGTCGCCGCGAATGGCGGCGATCTTGGCGCCGATGTCCTCGGTGGCTCCGGCGGTCTCTTTCGCCAGCTCCTTGACCTCGTTGGCAACGACGGCGAAGCCACGGCCGGCCTCACCCGCGCGCGCCGCTTCGATCGTTGCGTTGAGCGCCAAGAGGTTGGTCTGGGCCGCAATCGAGGTGATGAGCTTGACCACCGCGCCGATCTCCTGCGTGCTGCGCCCAAGCTTGGCGATGATGGCGTTGGTCGACTCTGTGAGATGCACCGCGCCTTTGCCCATGTCGGAAGCCTTGGTGGCATTCGACGAGATCTCGGTGATGCTCTTGGTCATCTCGCCGACCGCCGTGGCGACGGTCTGCACGCTCTCGCTGACCGTCTTTGAGCTGCTGGCGACCACGGTGGCCTGCGCCGAGGTCTCCTCGGCATTGGCGCTCATTTGCAGGCTGACATCGGTCAGCTTGCGCGCCGATGATCCCAGCTCGGCGGCGTTCTTGGCGGTGATGCGGTTGTGCTCGCGCAGCGACTGCAGGAACTGGCGCAGACCATCGGCCATCTTGCCGATGACGTCACTGCCCTGCACCGCGATCTCGGTCGTCAGATCGCCGTCCTTGGCGGCGTTGACGGCGACCAACATGCTATCGACGCTGTCGCGCAGCGTCTGGCCTTTCCCCTGCTCGCGCGAGAGGGCTTCGTGCAGATCTTTTTCGAGCCGAACGCGCTCCGTCACATCTTCCCACGCGACAATGAAGCAGAACGCCCCGTCGCCAGGATGAGCGACGCGATGAATCCGCGTTTCCAGCGTCACCCCCCCGAAGGCGAAGCTGGCTTTGCGCGGGAAGGCCGAGGGATCGCGCAAGATGGCTTCGATGCGCGCCGGGTTGCGGTGGAAGCGATGAATCGAGGCGCCCAGGATCTCGTGCGCCGAGATATGGAACTCGCTGCGGATCTCTTTTTCGAGCGCGCGAAAGGTCTGGAAGGCTTTTCGATTGGTAAAGACCAGGTTGAGATCCATGTCCGCGACCATGACATTGGACTGGAGCTCATCCAGCATGCGGAACCAGTCTTTGACCTGGCGCGAATCCGCCCAGGACTTCGTGACTCGCTCCCCCGCCCCCATGGCGTCTGACGCCATCCATGTGCCCTCGACGGTCTTCTCACGATGCTCCGACATGTTGACTCCTCGCTAGTTGGGCTGCCGCCTTCGCTGCGCTAGTTCGAGCTTGCTTGAACCATCGCCTCGCCCGGATCCGCCGCGCGTGCCGCATCCAAAATCAAGATGAGCTGCGTTTGCAGCTTGTAGACTCCGCTGATCAGATCGCGGCTCTCGCCCTGCAATGTCTCGGGCGGAGGCTCGAACTGATCCTCGCTGACTTCGAGCACGTCGCCGACGCCGTCCACGGTGAAGGCGACCTGTTCGGAAGAGGTATGAACAACCAGACTGACTTGCGCGCCGCCCGCTTCCCGCGCCGCGATACCCAGCCGACGCCGCAGATCGATCGACATCATGAGCTGACCCCGCAGGTTGATGAGCCCGATGACACAGGGAGGCAGCAGCGGCACTGGCGTCGCGACCCAGTGCTCCAGCACCTCGCGCATCGACTGCACATCGATGCCAAACAGGTGCGGCCCCAGATAAAACGTGCAGACTTTCCGTCGCTGTGCGTCGCTCACGACAGGGCCTCCCGGGCCAGCGCTTGCAGGTCCAAGACCTGCGCCACCTTGTTTTGCACGATGGTCCCGCCGACTACGCTGGCGGCGCGATCGGCAAGCTTTTGGATCTCTTTGGGCAGCGGGATGATGTCGACGAGCTCATCGACCACCAGGCCCAGACCGTGGGGTTCCTCGGTGTAGACGACGACGTTGAGCACATCCTCGGGGTCGCTCACCGCGATTTCGCCGCCCCCCAGCTTCTGAAGCGGCAGCATTCGTCCGCGGTACTGCGCTACCTGACGCCGCCCCAGCTGTTCAACCACCTTGGCCGGAAAGTGCTCAAGGCGAATCGCTGCGCTCAGCGGCACCACGGCGAGATCTCGGCCCACGCGCACGATCAGGGCTTGCTCGTTTGCGCTGGAGGACGCGGTCTTGCCGTCGCGCAGGGCCTGGTTACTCGCCGCTTGCTCGGCTCGGCCGGTGACCACGGTGGCGCGCTGGGCCAGCCCCAGGACATCCAGAATCATGGCCGCGCGACCGTCTCCCATGATGGTTGCAGCGGCGAAGACGCGGGTTCGTGTGATGACGCGGTTGACGGGCTTGACGACCACTTCGGCGCTGTCGACAACCGCATCCACCATCAAGCCGAACAGCCGCTCGGCGGCTTGCAGTACGACGACGGTCACCGCTTCCCCACGGAGAGGCTTCGGCCCGCACCCCAAGGTGGCAGACAGGTCGACGAGCGGCAGCAAGCGGCCGCGCCAGCGAAACACCGCGGCGTTGTGTACGCGCTCAATGCCGCGCTCAGAGTACTCGGCTACCAGGCTGACCACCGCCAGCAGACTGACCTGCGGGATGACGTAGCGCTCGCCGGCGCTGGCCACGATGAGCGCCGGGACGATGGCCAGGGTCAGCGGAATCTTCAACCGGAAGGCAGTGCCGCGGCCGGCCTCGGTCTTGACCTCGATCTCGCCGTTGACCTGATCGACGTTGTGCTTCACGACGTCCATGCCGACGCCCCGGCCCGAGACCGTCGTGATCTTCTGCGCCGTCGAAAACCCGGGAAGAAAGATCAGATCGATCTTCTCCTTTTGCGACATCGTGCGGGCCCGCTCAGCGGTGATCAGCCCGCGCTCGATGGCCTTCTTCTCTAGGCGAGCGATGTCGATGCCGCGACCATCATCGAGCACCTCGATGTTCACCTGCCCGCCCTCGTGCCAGGCCCGCAGCGACAGCCGGCCGACGGGCTTTTTGCCAGCGGCGACCCGCTCGGACTCGGGCTCGATTCCGTGATCGATGGCGTTGCGGACCAGGTGGGTCAGGGGATCGCGAATCGCCTCCAACAGCGATCGATCGAGCTCGGTGTCGGCGCCCTCCATCACCAGATCGACCTGCTTGTTCAGCTCCAACGCCAGATCGCGCACCGTGCGGGGAAAGCGATTCCAGATGATCTCCATCGGCTGCAGGCGGGTGCGCATGATCGAGGCCTGCAGGTCGGTGGTGATCTGGCTCAGGCGCTGCGTGATGCGGCCAGGGACGCGACCATCGCGGCTGGCGAGGCACTGCAAGATCTGGTTTCGCGTCAGCACCAGCTCGCCCACTTGATTCATCAAGCTATCCAGCAGCTGGACATCGACACGAATCTTGCTGTCGGCGCTTGGGCCGCGGCGGGTGATGCCGTCCTCGTTGCTCCGCTCGCCCGCGCCGGGTTCGATGGATGGGCTGGGGCTTGCCGGAGCGCTGCTGGGAATCGCCGGCTCGGGTTCTCGCTCTGGCGCGGACGCTTTCGCTGGAATCGGGTTGGCGGCGGGCGCGCGCGGCGCGGCGGCTGGGGTCGGTCGTTCTTCATGCACCACCGCGCGATCCAAAAGTTCGAGGAGCGGCGGTGGTACCTCACGCGGTCCGACTCCGGTGGCTTGCAGCGAGGCCAGCGCTTCGTCGACAAAGGCCGCGACATCCATGAACAGCGCGCGCAGAGCGGGCGAGTCTGCCCCCGCGGCGTGCTTGGCGGCTTTGCTCGCCACCTCGACGATGACATCGAAGCCGCGGGCCGCTCGGGCCAGTGCAGAAAACGCCCGAGCAATGGGCGGCAAGGGCACCTCGGGATCGTTGATGCCCACCAGCGCGTGATCGAGATCGACCATCGCCCGACGCAGGGATTCGACGCGATCGGCCCACGGCGGCATCGCTACCTCGGTGGCGAGCGGGGGCGGGGCCACCGGGGCTGGCTGCGCCACGGGGACAGCAGGACGGGGCATCACCTTGGTTGCAACCGGCGGTGGCTCGGTCCCGCTACGCATCGCATCGAGTTGAGCGATCAGTTCTGCATGCCCACTACGGTCTTCTTCCCCAGTTTTTTCGATGACCAACAGCGCCGCCCGAACACCATCCATGGTCCGCAGCAACGCCGTCGTAATCGCCGGCGAAAGCGCGAGAGCCCCATCGCGCAGCATGCCCAGCAGGCTCTCTGCACTGTGGGCCAGCGCTTCCAACTGCGAAAACCCCAGGAAGCCACAGCTGCCTTTGAGCGTGTGGATGGCGCGGAAGATCCGAGCCAGGATCTCGCGGTCCCCCGGTCGCTTCTCCAAGGCGATGAAGTCTTTGTCGACGAGGTCGAGGTTCTCGACGCTCTCACTGACAAACTCGGCAACTAGGGCTGACATACCAGCGTCTCCAAGTTCATTCATTCGCGCGGTTGTGGGCCGCACAGGTGATAGGTCGCCACGGGCACATCACCGTCGGGGTTTGGCGCCAAACCCCGCGCTGAAACAGCAAACTGTCCCGCCAGGAAGGGCACGGTGGACGCGCTGACCACGACCCCGCTTTCGGACAACCTGCGGGGCAGGTGGGTGGCCAGCTGTACCTGCGGCCCGACGACCAGGCAGTCGCGACGCTGCGCACTGCGGCCCGGCGCGTCCACCACCACCTCAGCCGTGTGAAGGCCCAGGCGCAGGCAGACGGGCTCGCCGGACTGAGCCGGGTCCCGCGTCATCGTTTCGAGCAAGCGCAGCGCCACCCGGGCGGCCGACGACGACGACGCCCCAGGATCGGGATCTCCCAGCAGCCCAAAGACGGCCAGGAAGGTGTCGCCAAAGATCGAATCCATGACACCGCCCGCGGCGTGCACGAGTGGCCGCGCTTGCTCGACATGGGCATCCAGCAGCGGCAGCAAGGAAGCGGGTTCCAGCGACTCGGCGCGGCCGGCCACGCCGCCAAT
>DAORCZ010000087.1:11030-14773 GCA_035345735.1 Pseudomonadota bacterium
CAGCACCCGCCGCTCGCCGCGTCCCGGTGGGTCGGCGGCCATAGCTCCTCCCTGCCGCGTATGCGCAGCGAGCAGCCTCTCGGCCAGGACGATGAGTCGATCTGGCGGAAAGGGCTTGCAGAGGCAGGCTGCGATGCGCCCTCCCTCGTAACCGAGACGCCCCGCGGCTGCGTTCGCAGGTGTTGTAAGCAAGACGATCGGTACCGCACCAGCCGCCACAACGAGCGGGCCGGCTCGTGCGGTGGTCGGTGTAGGCCCGCCCGGCGGCCGGCGGTGCGCAGGAGCCCGGCGGGGTGGGCGGCTCTGACCGCTTGCGCCTGGTCGCGGTTCAGGGATTGCCAGCGGAATGACGTGGTGCTTGGAGGACCTGCGGGCTGACCCGACCCACCTCATCGCTGGCGCGATCGGGCGACACCCGGACGTACCCTATCGCTCAGCGGGCCCAGCCCGAACCACTGGGTGGAGAGCAGCCGCGCCGGGCGCCGCGCCCCCCGAAAGACGCGGCTGCGAGCGGGGGCGGAGGGCTAAGGCTTGCTGCGCTCGCGCAGTGCCTTGCGAAGCTCGGCGCGCATGTCAGCCGGCAGATGCTGCAGCGCCTGGAGCAGGACGGCGGGGTCCGTGGTCGCTAGGTCGTCCTCGGCGGAAGCGCCCTGGCCTAGGGTCTCGGCCACGGCGCGGCTGCGCACCCGCTCGACCGTTCCGGGCGCGGCGTAGTGCTTGGCGGTGATCTGAAAGCTGCCATGCCCCAGGGCCGCCGCCACGGCGCTCGATGTCGCCCCCGCTTCCAGGGCCAGCGTCGAGTGCAGTCCGCGCAGACTGTGTGTCGAGACACGCGGGACACCGGCTTCCTGACACAGCTTCTGGATGCGCGTCCACAGCCAGGCATCGCTGAGCGGCTTGCCCGGATGGAGCGGACTGTTGCCGAACAGGAACGCTTCCGGCGTCTTGCCCTCCGCGCAGCGCAGAAGGAGCGGGCGCAGCACCTCAGGAACCTGCAGACGGCGGCGAGCGTTATCGGTTTTGCCGCGCGTGATCCACAGCACCCGTCCGCCATCATCCAGGTCGCGGACGATGCGCCCAAGCACTTCGCCGGCCCGCATGCCAAGCATGAGCGCCATCAGGGCGCCGGTCGCGGCGCGATCGCCCGCTTGGGCCCGCTGCAGGGCCAGGGCGACGAAGCGGCGGGCCTCATCGATGCGTAGCTGGGCCTTGCCGACCTTGGGCTTGCCCACCGGCTTGATGGTCGCAAACGGGTTCTGTGGCGTGTAGCCGCGCTCAACCGCCCAGGCATAGAAGCGCTTGCACTGCCCCAGCAGCGTGCGGTGTGAGGCTGCCGCGACCGGCCTGCCCTTGCCATCGAGCAGGCGCCGCGTCTCGGCTTCGTAGAGTGCGGCCGCGCGGGCTTCGCTGATCGCCGCCAGCGAGGTGTAGTCGCCCAAAAAGCGCTCGATGGCGCGGGCGATGTTGCCGGCAGTGACGGCGCCGCGCACCCGCAGCAGGTAGTCCTGATATTCGGCGAGCGCCTCGGATATCCGGTGAGCGCCACGCGCGATCAGCGTCTGCTGCAGATCGGCACGCAGCTTTTCTGCGGCTTCGATCGTGGGCACCACCATCGACTTCCGCGCCGGGCCATCGACCACCACCATGCGATAGCCGCTACGCGCCTTGTAGGGACCATAGACACGCACCGAAGGCATCCCCCGATCATCGCTCAGCTTTTTCGCGCTGAGAACGGCAAACCCCGCGAAACCAGGACCGCCCGGGGTCGCGGGCGGCAACCCTGACCGAATCGCCCTGCCGCGGTGTCGTCCGATGTGCGGCGAGCTCCGGCATGGTCCCTGCGGGCGCCGCCCTGCCGCGGGGTTAGCGTCGGCGCGGTGCCGTGCCAGCGACCCGTTGCGAAAGCCGAGTCGGCAAGGTACCGCTACGACGGCTGGCCGCGACACTTCCCGCAGGCTTCGACGCTGCCGTCTGGCGCGTTTTCGCCGCCCTTCCCCCGGCCCTTGCCGACTTGAGGTAGGCGCGCAAAAGCCGCAGCAACTCGGACTCGAAGAGCGGGTGCCGCAGAAGCTCGGGGCGATGGCAGGCGGCCTCGTGAATGACGGCGTGAATGGCGCTGCGCGTGATGAACAGAGTCAGCGCAGGGTCGGCGGTATTCTGGAAAAAGGGCGTCACCAAGTTCAGCAGCTCAAGGTCGTTCATGCACTCGCCGCCCTCGGGCAGCACGCGCCGCGGTAGCTCTTCTGTGAAGGCGCGATGCAGCTTCGGTGCGACCTGGTGGGCCGCGATGACCGCCCGCACCATGGCGGCCAGCGGATCGGCGACCTCGGCGCTCGCCGCCAGCACCGCCTGCCGTGACTCTTCGACGTGGGCGTGGCGCAGGGCGGCCAGAATCGCCTGCTTGTTGGGAAAGTACTGGTACAGCGAAGCGATGTTGACGCCGGCCCGCTCGGCGACCCGGTTGGTGGTGAAGCCTTCCCAGCCTTCGCGCTCCAAAATGTAAGCAGCTGCTTGCAATAGGACATCGCGAGTGGCTTTGGATCTTTCCTGCTGCGGTTTCTTTCGAGGGGAAATGGAGATCCGTTTCATGGCGCGGCAGCTCCAGGAATGCAAGTTGGTTAGACAAGTATTTGCTTACATACTGAGTAATCGCAACCCAAGTATCGGAGTCCGACGATGCAGCCTGCCGCCAGCCCTGAGTCCAGCGCGGAAACTTTTGCTCTCTTTCAGCGCCTCAACCGCCAGCGACGCGCCATTCGTGAGTTCGCGCCCGAGCCCGTTACTGACGCCGACCTGGAGGCGGTGCTGGCGGAAGCCTGCCTGGCCCCATCGAGCGTGGGCCTGCAACCCTACGAGCTACACGTGGTGAAGTCGGGGGAGGCCAAGGCTCGCCTGGCCACTGCCTGCAACGGCCAACGCGCCGCCAAGAGCGCCGCCTGCCTGGTGGTGATCGTGGCGGGCCCGGGAATCAGCCGGCGCCGCATCGCGGAAGCGGAACAGCACTATCAAAGCGACGCGGACCTGCCGCAGCGCTCGCGGGACTACCACCTGCACGAGCTAGCGCGGGTGCGCTGGGCCCACTCGCGCTGGCTGCTGCCGCTGTTGGCTTTGCTGCGCGGCCTCTTCACCCTGCTTTCGCCCGCGCGTAGCCTGCTGCCGCTGGGAGGGCAAGGCCTGCGTCAGTGGGGCGCCCGCAGCGCCATGCTGGCAGCGCAGACGCTGATGCTGGCCGCGACCGCCCGCGGCCTGGATAGCTGTCCGATGGAGGGCTTCAGTGGACCCGCCGTCGCCCGCGTGCTGGACCTGCCCTGGGACAGCGCCCCGGTTGTGGTCGTCGCGCTGGGCCAGCGGGCCGCGACCGCGCGCATCGAGCCGCAGTGGCGTCGCGCCCGCGCGCAGATGATCCGTACACACTGACCGGCCCGGTCGCGACCACGCCGGCGTTCGCACCCTCAATAGGAGAGGAAATATGGGTTTCGTAGACACGATGGTATTGATAAGTGGAATTTGCTGGACCATCACCTATATCGCATTAATTTATCGTGGCTTCAAAGATAAGTCCTATGGCATGCCGCTGGCAGCGTTGGCGCTGAATATCAGCTGGGAGATCACCTATTCACTGATCTATCCCCCACACTCCGGCGGCGGGCTGGCGACCGTTATTAATACCGTCTGGATGTTCTGCGACGTCGGTATCGTCGCGTCATTCTTCCTATATGGATACAAGTATTTCGACCGGCAAT
>DAORCZ010000088.1:0-4363 GCA_035345735.1 Pseudomonadota bacterium
GCACCGTCTCGCGGCTGGGCAAGCGGCCTTCCAAGATCACTTGATGGCTGCCTTCATCCACCGCCAGCCACAGGTGGCCATCCTCGCTGCGGGCCACCGCCTGCGCCGGTTTTCCGTCGAGAATCACCTGCTCAGGCGTCCACTGATCGGCGCCCCCGGGCAGCGGGACCGCGGTCGCCGCTGCGGCGCCAATCTCCATCCGCATGCGCAGGAAGTTGCGCTTGATCTCAAGCTGCAAGCGCGAGCTAGAAGCGCATTTGGGATGACAGCTGGGCTTGGCCAGCAGGCGCTCGGACAGGGTGTCCAAGAGCTCTTGGCTCGGCAGCTCGGCGCGCGCCAGCGTCGGTGCGACCAGCGACAAAGCGACGATCAGGGCGATAAGCGGACTGCCCGCCACCGGCAGCGAGCGACCATCGCGTCGCCACAGACCCATGAGCCCCTCGCCCGCGCCCGAGATGCGCAGCGCCAGCAGCAGGAGCAGCGCCACCTGCCCCAAAAGGAGGATCAGGTTTGCCGTCGGTGGAATCAGGTACACGCGCAGCTTCTGCAGCCGCTCAACCGAGCCCGAGAAGTGCAGCACGGCGCGATTCCAGTGCCAGCGCGGCAGGCCCGGGCCGGTCTGCACCATGGCGTTGGGATCGTATTCCTTTTGGTACATCCGACGCTGCACGTTGTTCGTCGGCGCCGCCACCTTGCGGCTTACCAGGGACGGCCCTTCTTTTTTCTCATCGCGGTCGTACTTCGGCTTCGACTTGAGCAGCCCCATCTTCTGCATCGGCTCGGCATCGGGAGCCCCACCGCCCCCGGGACTGTTGCCGACCAGGCCGCCCAAAGCATCGTCGGAGTCGCGGCCCATGCCGGAGTCGCGGTTGAAGACCGACGCAGCTTGCTGCTGTGGCTCGGCCTTGCTGGCCGGCATCATGTTGATGTTGTTGCTCAGGCTGCTCGATCGCTGCAGCCAGGTCTCTTCGTCTTCCAGCGGCGAGTCCTGACGCTCCAGCGCGGGGTGCAGGCCAATGCGCACCTGCTGCGCCGAGAACGAGATCAGCGAGAGCGCGAGCGCCAAAAACGTCGCCAAGCGCAGCCAGCGCAGGAAGGGCCGCAAGCGCGTCGCGCTGTCAGGTAGCACGCGATAGAGCGCCTCGGCCGCGAGCACCGCCAGCCACACCCAGCGCGGCGAGTTGTGCTCGGGCAGCGACAGCGCGAGCCCCAGCAGAGCCAGCCCGCCCCAGCCCAGTCCAAACAGCCGCCCGACGGCGAGCGCGATCAGCAGCACCAAGAACAGATCGAGCAGCGTCCAGTGACGCAGCCAGGTATCCGGCGCTTCATCGGCCCCGCTGACGTGAAACAAGCGCCAGCCCGGTGGCAGGTTCAGCGACGTGACGACCTTGTGAAAATCGATGTTCCAGCTCACCGCTGGCACCTGGCCGAAGTGGCTCAGCAAGCGGCTATCGGCCGTCAAGTTGACCTGCCCCTGCCGCAGCTCGACGCCGGCCCGCTCGACGCCCTCGACGGTCGAGCGGGTGATGAACAGATCCTTGCCGTCCATCGCCACGCGCCCAAGCTCAGTGCCGGGGTTCACTTCCAAGCGCCAGGTGCGGCTCAGCGTGCCCGTGATGTGATCGGACAGCGTGTAGCCACCGCCGTCGAAGTCCAGCCACATCTCACGCGATAGATCGAGCTGATCCGGCAGACGCTCGGCATCGCCGCGGTGCTGTTCGACGAGCTTCATGGTGTCGCTGCGCGACAGCGGATAGCAGGGCAGGCGCTTCCAGTCATCGGGCAGCGTCGTCTGCTGCGGATCGATCGCCGGGACGCCTTCCACCGTCACCTGGCGCAGCGCTGGCTGGGCTTCAAAGACCCAGACCTCATTCTCCGGCCAGGGCCCGCCGGGGTCGGGACGCTTGAGTTCATTGGCCGGCCCCTCGTGTCGGGCCAGCAAGGTCAGCACGTGCGTACCCGGCCGAACTTGCACGCGCAGCCGACCCGTCGGCTCTAGCCGCGCCGGCAGCGGGCTCACCAGCGAAACGGGAACAAAGCCGTCGGACAGCACACGCCCGAGCAACACCTCGCGGCTCTTGCCGGACACGCGCAACTCTAGCCGCGTGGTCAGGAGCAGCGGGATCTCATCGTTGACGCGGCGCTGCGCCGTCATGTCGAGGACGTCTTCCTCTTCCGTGCTGGACTGCCGCTGCAGCCACAGGTGGCCTTCGGCATCACGACTGGGGAAAGGCACCGCCGCGCCGCGCAAGTTCAGACTCAGGAGCGCCGTCGAGGGCGGCACCTGCAGCGACTCGGGTAGCTCGTCCCACAGGAAGTTGCCGCTCACCGTGTGCTCGCCCGGCGTTAGCAGGACCTTGGGCGGCGCTCCGCCTTCTTCGTCGTCGCTGTCATCGCCCTCGCTATCGCCGTCTTTGCTCTCGGGAGAAGCCACCACGGCAGGTTTTCCATCGACGCGGACATCCTGCGGCCAGGCCTTGTGGTTGCCGGGCAGCGCCACCCACTCCCGCTTGAACAGCCGAAAGCTCTGCGTA
Source organism: Pseudomonadota bacterium (assembly GCA_035345735.1). Lineage (GTDB taxonomy): Bacteria > Myxococcota_A > Polyangia > Palsa-1104 > JAEUJZ01 > JAEUJZ01. The sequence goes on from DAORCZ010000088.1 coordinate 2,535, forward strand.
AAGCGTCCCCCTTTTTCGCCGAGCACCAGCTGCAGCCGGGCCGGCCAAGCACAGCGACGCTCGTCGTCATCGGCATGGTCGTGCAGCGACGGGCACAGCACCTGTTCTTGCCCGTGTAGGACCCAGCCCACCCAGGGACGCAGCGGCTCGGGAATGGCAAGCCCGTTGCGCACCGCGGGCAGCGCGGCTTCGATGCTGCCCGCCGTCCCGCGATCCTTGCCCCCTTTCTGGGCCTGCACCGACGCAGCGGGGAGCGCCAGCAAGCCCAAAAGAATCGCCAGGCGAGAGACCAGATAGCGAAAGCGGCGGGGGACGCGCTGCCGGGCGACGAAGGCTCGGCGGGCCGGGGACAGGGACTGCGACATGCGACCTAACTCCCTTTGATGGCGGCAGGAACTGCCACCGCCCGCTCATGATACGCCGCTTTGTCGTCGGGGTCCGTGACGATCGCGAATGTCGTATCCTGTAGGCTATGAAAATCCACCACCTCAACTGCGCAACCTTCTGCCCGCCGCTGGTTGGCCAACGTCTCAATGATCACGGCCACATGGTGTGTCACTGCCTGCTTATCGAGTCTGAAGCGGGCCTGATGCTGGTCGATACGGGGCTGGGTCAGAAGGCGCTGCGCGAGCCGACACGGCACATGCCGCCAGGCACCGGTTTCCTGATGGGACCGCGCCTCGACATCCGCGAGACCGCGCTGAGTCAGATCGAGCGCCTGGGCTTTGGCGTACGCGATGTCCGCCACATCCTGCTTACCCACCTCGACTTCGATCATGCCGGCGGTCTGCCCGACTTTCCCCAGGCCGAAGTGCACGTCTTCGAAGACGAGTACCAGGCGGCGATGCGCCCTTCGGGCTTCATGGAGAAGGCCCGCTATATCGAGCCGAACTGGGAGCACGGCCCAAACTGGCAGCGTCACCAGCTAGAAGGTGGCGACACGTGGTTCGGCTTTGCGCGTGTGCGCGCCCTGCCCAAGGTCGCCGGACTTGCCGACGAGATCCTGATCGTGCCGGTGCAGGGGCACAGCCGCGGCCACAGCGCGATTGCCGTGCGCAGCGACGGAAAGTGGGTGGTGCACTGCGGCGACGCCTACTTCTATCACGGCGAGATGGGAGCGAGCGGACGGCACTGCCCCGGCATCCTGAATAACTTCCAAAAGATCGCGCAGTACGACGGAGAAGATCGGCTGCGCAACCAAGAGCGGCTGCGCCAGCTTGCCCTCCAGCACGGGGGCGAAGTGCAGCTGTTCTGCGCCCACGATCCGACGGAGTTTCAGCGCTTTAGCGCGACCTAGCCCCGGCTTGCGCTTGCCGCTGGGTCAAGCTGGAAAGGACTTCGGCAAGCTCGGCTGGAGACGCGACAAAGATCCGCCCGCCCAGGCTGGCTTGGTTGGTGAGCGCACTTGCCGCCCCGCGAAAAAGGATATCGGCGGGGCAGCGTTTGAGGATCGCGAGCAGCTCAGATGTCGTCGCCGGGTGCTCGTTTTTGCGATCCCGCGCCGCCTGTGCCGCCAGCTCGGCTCCGAGCGCCACGGTGGCCAGCGCGGCCTCCGCCGCTGCCAGAGGTCGCAGCGCCTCGCGCCCGCCTGGCCCGCTCCCCGCTCCCGCAACAAGCACGTTCGCCAGGTAGCCTAGCTCGTCCATTCGACTTGCGGCGATCGATGGCGCCGCCGCATGGAGTTCGTGCAGAGCAGCCAGCAAGCTAGCAATCGCTGTCGCCGTCGCCGGGCCAGCCCCCCCGGCAGCCAGCTGTCGCTGCGCAGAACCGCCCGGCTCCGCACCACGCTCGCTCGCAGCCAATAGCTCCGCCAGGGGCGAGGGCGCGCG
>DAORCZ010000088.1:4463-6180 GCA_035345735.1 Pseudomonadota bacterium
CCTTCGCCGTCGCGGGGGCCTTCGCCGCCGCGGTCTCCGCTGCCGTCGTCGTCTTCGCCGTCGTCGGGCTTGCTTGACGCGCGCGGAAGTAGGCCGCCGTCACCGGATCGCGCGGCATCGTAAGCAGCGAGCCAGCCAGCGACTGCCGGCACAGCGCCAGGAAGCTGCGGGCAGCGCGAGGCTCGACATAGCCCAGGGTCGTGCGCCGCTCCTCTCGCTCGGCCTCGACGTCTTCCGCCAGCGACTCTTCCGCGGACAGCACCTCCTCGAGCGCTGCCAGATCATCGACGTACCCGCGGCAAAGATAGGCGCAGCGATCGAGCAGCCGCTCCAGCAGGGCGCGATGCCGCTCATCCAGCGCCAGGATCAGCGCCAGCACGGCGTCCCAGCCGTCGGGACGACGTGCAATCAGCAGGTAGCCGTCGATCTCTTCGGACAGCGAGCTCTCGATGGCCTTCTCAGCCCGATGGCCCGCGCGGCCCGCCTCACTCATCCGCACCGCAAGCGCATCGTGATCGAGCACTAGCAGCAAGCTGGACAGCGCCCGCACCACGAAGTCCGGCGACAGCTCAGCCACGCGATCCGCCGCGGCGCGGTCGCCCGCTTCTAGCAGCACCTCCAGCCAAGTGACGAAGCGATCGGGATCAAACGTCTCGCGCTCGCCCGGTCGCTGACTGACAAACAGATCTTCATCGAAGGCCGTGACCAGCTGCTCAGTCGTCGCCATCGCGACGAGCTCGCCGGCGTCTTCCACCCCGATCTCGCGCACCAGCGCCGCAAAACGTGGGGCGGGGAGCGCCCGTAGCTCAGTCACCAGATCTGGACTGTCCAAGAGTCGGCGAACCAGCGCGTGATAGGGCGCCGGACCGGTGGCCGTCTTGCTCAGCATGCGCTCTCCTGCGTCTTGGTCTTGGTCTTGGTCGTTCTTTGCCCTTGGCCCTGCTGCTGCGCCGCCAAGAAGAAAGCGCGCAGACCTGCCAGGTGATACTCGGTCAGGTGGCTCGTGGCTCGCTGCAGGGCCGATGGCGATTGCTCTTCTCGCAGGATCGCCGACAGCGATCCTAAGAAGGCGCGATAGATGCGCTGCAGAGCTCGACGGCGGCCCGCATCGAGCGCCAGCTGCGGATAGGTGCGGCGCGCGTACACGATGGCTAGCTGGGTCAAGCGAGCCACCAGGCGCTCGGGGAAGCCGGAAAGCGGCGTGCCCTCGCTGTGATCGAGCCAGAAGCGCAACGTATCGCGATGCTGCAGCGTGAACTGCAAGAGCGCCCCGCTCTGAAGGTGATAGGGGTGTCCCGCCGGCAGGGTGCGCAGCTCTTTGACACCGTGGAGCGCCTCGATTCGCTGCCGCAAGAGGCGGGCCAGCTGAGGCGCGACGGCCGCCGGCACCGCCGCCTGAAACAGCACTTCCTTGCTGGGGAAGTACTTGTAGAGGTTGCCGATCGAGGTCCCGGCCCGCTCAGCGATGCGGGTCAGTGGAACCTGGGCCAAGCCATGCTCTGCGAACTCGCCAGCGGCGGCGCGAAGGATGGCGGTGCGCATGGTGTCTTTTGGGCGCTGCGGCATGATTCAAAAGAGAATAGGCCATTCTCTTTTGCTTTGCTACAGCTCGCTGTCGCACGAGCGCGCGGCCCGAGCGAATCGCACGACGCAGCGGGTCTGCGATGGCGATCAATGTCGCAGCGATGGGGAACGAGGGGAGGCAGCGAGCGGGAAG
>DAORCZ010000088.1:6280-10604 GCA_035345735.1 Pseudomonadota bacterium
GGGGGCCGGCGGTGCGAGGTGACCGCCGCTGAGGAGCGCGGCTAGAACACGGGGGTCAGGATGCCGTCGCCGTTGTCTTTGTCTTTGCCCTTGCCCTTGCCCTTGCCCTTGGCAGGCTTGGCATCGGCATCGGCCGCCGGCTTCTCTTTGCCCTTGGCGGGCTTGGCATCGGCGTCGGCCGCCGGCTTCTCTTTGGTCTTGGCGGGCTTGGCATCGACATCCGGCGCCGGCTTCTCTTTGCTCTTGGCCGGTTTGGCATCGACGTCGGCCGCTGGTTCCTTGGCCTTGGCTGGCTTGGTATCGGTGGCAGGCGGCTCCTTCGGCGGTTTGCCCTTCTTGGGCTTGCTGCCCGTATCGACCGGAGCGGCCGGCTCGCTACTCGCTTCCTTCGCCAGGTTGATCTCTAGGGTCTGATCTTCACCGGCGTTGATGGTGCGCGTCTCTTCCTTGTAGCCGCTCAGCCGCACCTTGATGTCGATGGGCTTGCTGCCCTTTTTCACCTGGAACTTGTAGGGGGTCTTGCCCACCTCATCCAGCTCGTCGCTGCGCATGACCTCGGCATCGGGCGGATCGGTCTTGAGCAGGATGCTGACCATCGCATCCTTGGGTGGCGTCACGGCCGGCGTGCGATCTTTGCCGACCAGCTTGGCGGTGATGATCACCAGCGCGCCGATCACCACCGCGCCCACAAAGCCAATCAGCACATTGAGTGGTCGTCGCCGCCCCGACTGCTCGGCCGAAGCCCCCGACAGCGTCGTCGGTCGCGGACCGGCAATCGCCCCCGGGATCGGCATCATGTCGCCGCCCAAAGCCGGGGTCATGCCCGAGCCCATGCCCGGCGCCATCATCATGCCGGTCGGCATGGGAGACGCGCCGGGAGGCATCGGCATCATCTGCTGCGCCCCCGACTGCATCGGCGGCATCATCTGCATCTGCTGCTGCATCATCTGCTGCTGCATCATCTGCTGCTGCATCATCTGCTGCTGCATCTGCGGCGGCATGTTGGGGTTGACCACCGCCCACACCGCGGAAGGCGAGCGCCCCGCCTGGCCGGGCATGCCGACCGCTTGCATCGCGCCGGTGCCCATCGGGTTCTGCATCATCGGCATCGCCCCGGTCGGAGGCGGCGTCGGAATATTCACAGCGCCGGTCATCACCGGAGCCGGCCGGCCAGCCAGCCAGGCCTGATAGTGCGGACCGGGATCGCTCAGCGCCGCCAGCATGTCGTTCATCGACTGGAAGCGATCTTCTTTTCGCTTCTTGAGGCAGCGCAGGATGATCGCTTCGATCTCGGGCGGGATGTTGGGGTTGATGCTGCGTGGGGCATCCGGCTCCCGCGTCAGGTGTGCGACCAGCACTTCGCCGAAGCCTTCACCGGGGAAGGGCACGCGGCCGGTGAGCAGCTCGAACATCATGACGCCCAGGGCATAGATGTCGGCGCGGGCGTCGATCTGGCCTTTGCCGTCGCACTGCTCGGGGCTCATATAGGTCGGCGTGCCGATAACCATGCCGGTGCGCGTCTTCTGCGACAGCGCTGCGCCCGAGTCGCTGGTCAGCTTGGCAATGCCGAAGTCGAGCAGCTTGACGTAGTTGCGATCGCCGGGGCGATTGCACAGAAAGATGTTCTCGGGCTTCAGGTCGCGGTGGATGACGCCCTTGGAGTGGCTAGCAGCGAGCGCGCTGGCGCACTGCATCAAGACGGTGATCGACTCGCGGATCGTGACGCCTTCTCGCCGCATGCGCGACGCCAGGCTCTCGCCGTCGAGGAACTCCATGATGATGTACTTGAACGAAGAGCCGTCGAACGTCGTCTCGCCGAAGTCGATGATGTCGACGATGTTCGGGTGACTGATGTCGTTGACGGCTTTGGCTTCGTTAAAGAAGCGCTGCACGACGTCGGCTTTGCTCGCCAGCTCTTCGTGCAAGACCTTGATGGCCACGCGCTTGCCGATGGATGGGTGCATGCCGAGATACACCGCACCCATGCCACCCTCGCCAATTTGGCTTTGGATGTCGTAGTTGCCCAAGCGCCTACCGATAAGCGACATCGTCATAGACTCTCTCCCACGTGCTCTGGCCCTTGTCGCAGTCTGGTCCTACCCGCTCGCTGCGCCCCACCAATGGCTTCTGCGCAGAGCGAACTGATTGTATCAGCTTTGCGACGACGAAAATAGACGTTCAACCGAAGGGCGCGGGATTCGCAGCGGAGCGGCGCAGCGGCGAGCCGGCCACGCGCCTAGCTAGCTAGGCGCGCGAATCCGCAGGCGCTTTTGGCGAGGCGAAGGGCGGGTGCGGCGTGGCGGGAGCTAGCCCTGGCAGAGCAGGTTGATGGTCTGCTGCGCGCCGCCGTTTACCACCAGCTTGGCCTGCTTGCCGCCACTGTAGGTGATGGTGAGCGTGTTCGAGAGGTTGGTAAACGTCACCGTTCCCTGCGTCGGGCAGGCGTTGAGGCACTTCTTGTAGCCCGTGATCACGGTGGCATAGCTGTTGTTCATCGTCTGGGTGGCGAAGCTGCCCGACAGCGTCATACACATCCCGTCCCACGTCGCGTCGTATTGGCCGGCGTGGGTGATGCTGTTGCCGCGCATGGTGGTGGCTTTGCTGGTCGAGGTCACGCTCGCCGTACGGTTGGTGCTAGGGCCCGAGATCTTCGCGGTCGTCGCGACATCGACGGTCATGCCGTTCACCTTGAGCCCAGTGCCGGCGAGATCGACGTTCACGCTCGTCGTGCCGCCGCTCACCGAGACGGTATAGGTGGCGGTCAGCGTGCCAGTGACGAGCAGCAGGCCGTAGGGGCCACTGCAGTTGTTCATCGTATAGGTCGCGACGTTGCCAACCACGTTCTTGGTCAGACAGGCCGGCAGAACGAACTTCGCCCCAGCGGCGGCGGCGGCGGCAGTGGCGGCGCTGGCGCTGGTCAAGCCACTCGCCTGAACGTCGACGCCATCGCTGCTGACCGAAGTCAGACCCGAGACGACATCCGCGGTATCCGTCGAGTCCGCCGCGATCTCGGCGTCGGTCGAGCTAAAGGTGGCGCTGCCGCCACAAGCCGACAGCGAGGCAAGCGGAGCAACGAGCAAGGAAGCCAAGGCCAAGCGACGTAGGGTGTTCATGGATGCTCTCCTTTAGGTTCGTAGGGCTAGGCTGGGGGGAGCTTCATGGCGCGATCTGCGCCCCCTAGCGCCCCGCCCTCGTCCCCCCGGAAAGGGCGTGCGCCGGCTGCCGACCCGCATCGTCCTCATCTTGCACACTGCATCCCCAACCTGCACCGCCAGCCCGGGTGCTGCGCGGCGAACTCCACCATGCCCCTACTCGTACGCTCGACGGGTCGGCCGTGCTGTGACGAAGTCGCACAAAAGAAAGTTCCCAGCCGGCAAGAGCTCTGTAAGAACAGAGGGATGTCCACCACGTCCCTGATGTTTCGTTATGGCTGTCATCGCACCATCGAGCCCGCCTCGGCGCTGCCGCAAGCCGCCTGGCGGGTCGACAACCGAGCCGACCACCCGGAGGGCGCCGCGCACGAGCTACTCATCGCAGTCGAGCGCCTCAACATCGATGCCGCCAGCTTTCGCCAGATGGAGCACGCGGCACAGACGGCTGGCGAGGATCTGGCGAGCGGTGTGGCCCGGCGAGTGCGCGAGACCATCGCTACACGCGGCAAGATGCACAACCCCGTGACCGGCTCGGGAGGCATGCTGCTCGGGCGCGTTCTGCGCGTCGGCAGCGAGCTCCCCGCACCGCACAACAGCCTGCGCCCCGGCGAGTTGATCGCGACGCTGGTCTCGCTGTCGCTAACCCCACTCCTGCTCGATGAGATCCTGGCGGTGCACTTGGATACTCATCAGATCGATGTGCGCGGCACGGCGGTGCTGTTCGCTTCTGGCGTCTTTGCGCGGCTGCCCGACTTCCTGCCCGAGTCAGTGACCCTGTCGGCGCTCGACGTGGCGGGAGCCGGACCGCAGGTCTTCCGGCTGTGTCGCACGCGGTCGCCCGAGCGCGTGCTGATCCTAGGGGCTGGTGGCAAGTCGGGACTGCTCTGTGCTGCCGCCGCCCGCCGCGCCGGAGCCCGCACCATCGTCGGCATCGAGAGCCTGCCGCGCGCAGCGCAGGAAGCCGCAAACCTCCCCTACTTCGATCACGTGCTGACCGCGGATGCCACCGATCCCCTCGCTCTCGCCCAGCTAGCCACCGCCGCGGGAAGCGCGAGCCCGGCCGAGTACGATCTGGTCGTTAGCTGCGTCAGCGCGCCACATGCCGAGATGGCTGCCATCCTCTGCACGCGCCAGCGCGGCTTGATCTATTTCTTCTCGATGGCCACCAGCTT
>DAORCZ010000088.1:10704-14671 GCA_035345735.1 Pseudomonadota bacterium
CGGACTAGGTGTTCTCGGGCGGGGTATCAAGCGCAGGATCGATGTTCAGCACACCATAGCGGAAGGCACAACGGACCAGCGCCGCCAGGTTGTCCGCGTGCAGCTTACGCATCGCGTTGGCGCGGTGAATCTCGACGGTGCGGCTGCTGATTCCCAGCGCGCGACCGATGCCGACATTGGTCAGCCCCTTGGCCGTCTGCTCGAACACCTGACGCTCCCGCGGAGTCAACGCATCGACGGGGAAGCGCAGCGCGTGCATTCCTTTTTTGTACAGACGATCGACTTCTTTGGCTTCCAGCACGCGCGAGATGTAGCGCTTGCCGGTGAGCACCGTGCGAATCCCGACCACGACATCGTTGAGGTCGGCCGTCTTGGGAACGTAGCCGATGGCGCCGGCACACAGGGCACGCGCTGCCGAGGCTGGACTGACATTCGACGAGAGGACGAGGATCTTCACCCCGGGGCAGGTCTGCATCAGCTTCTGCAGCAGATCCAGACCGCCTAGCTCAGGCGGTTCGAGGAGCAATACCTGGGACTGCTCGGCCGCAGTCATGATCTGGGACAAGTCCTGGCCACTCGTGTGCATGACCAGTTCAATGCCCGGAGTCTGTTTAAGTAAAAATACTAGCGCCTCGCGCACAAGCGACTGCGCTTCTACTAGGGCGATGCGAATACTTGTTGCCATCTGGATCAGCCTTTCAAAAAGCGGACGCTGGTGCAATCGGTTATTGACCGAGCCTGCAGAAAAAACAACCCGGGTCAGCCACGAGGAACGCCGCCTACGCACAAGTCATGACTTCAACCAACCTAGGGCTTTTGCGGGGCCTGCGCTGGGGCCTCGGCATCCTAAGTATTTTCCACTTTCCGTCGGAGAAACAGACTCCGAAAGTCCTCTCGGGCTTCGGTATTTGCTCAGTGCGGAACGATCAGGCAACCCAGCTGGTCCTGCCGTTCGGCAGCCCGGCGTACCCGATTGCCGTCGGGATACTGCCGGAGTAAGCGCTCTAGATAGCCGCAGGCCTGCTGCCGATCGTCCGCGCTCGCCGTAGGATGACGCTGCAGTGCGGCCTCGGCCATCAGCAGCAGAGCATCATCACAAAGGAGCGACGTGCGCTGTCGCGTGAGGAAGCGCTCCAGGGTGGCAATCGCGCGCTCGGGTTGCTTGAGATCCTGCAGGTAGATCTCGCCCAAAAGGATCGCGCTCTCGTCGAGAAGCAGCTTGTTGTAGTGGCCCACCAGGATCGACTTGGTGAAGGTCGCTTGCAGGCGCTCCAGCCGCTCTGCGGCTTCGCCGGAGCGTCGCTTTTCACGCAGCCAGCGGGCCGCGGCCATCAGCGCATCATCGAACAGCGGGCCGCGCGGATAGCGCCGCCAGATCTCGTCATAGGCAGGCAGTGCCCCCGCATCCCCCTTGCGCTCGAGCGCGCGGGCCGCGTGATACAGCGCAAAGCTCGCGACGATCTCGTACGGCCGGAGCGTATCGGCCAGCGTCAAGAGCTGGGCCGCAAGCTGCGGATCGCCTCCGTCCACACCCAGCTCGACGTAGAGCTTGAGTGCATCCTCAGCCGCGACCTCGGCCGGCCACGTCGTCATGATCTCGCGACACAGCGCCTTGGCCTCCGCCGGCTGCCCCAGCGGCCCCGCCATCAGGTGAGCCGCCCGGAACAGACCGCGCGCCTGGTTTCGTGGCTCATGACTCAGCGTGCGCGCCTCGCTGTAGGCCCCCGCGGACTCGGCAAAGCGGCCGAGCTGTTCCAGGACCTGGCCACGACGCAGCACGGCCGTGCCACAGGGATCCTTCGACTCGCTCCGGCGGCTTGTGCGGCAGCGCGCCACGATCGCGTCGTACTCCACCAGAGCCAGCTCGGGATTCTGGGCCCGCTCGGCCTGCTGCGCCCGCCCTAAGTCATCGGGCAGCGGCTGCGCGTGATTGCAGGCGGTAAGCCAGCCCAGGCCCAGCACAAAGAGGAGCGACAGCTGACGAGGCAGCGGACGACGGGCGGCAGGCAGGCGACAACGCGTCATGGGATGGCTCGCGAACGGCACGGCACGACTTCAGACGGACGCCGGCAGGGCGGACACCGCCGTCTGCAGGAGGTCTCGCAGCTGCTCGGCGGCGTGCAGGCAGGCCGCGCGATCCACATCCAGGTGGGTCACCAGTCGGATGCGCCGCGGTCCAAACGCCGACACCAGCACGCCGCGGGCCGCCAGCGCGGACACCAGCGTCGCCGCATCCGGCAGTCCAGGCAGAAGATCAAAAAGGACGATGTTGGTCTCGACCGGCTGCACCACCTGCACCCGCGAAAGCCCGGTCAGGGCCGCCGCCAGCAGTCGAGCGTTCTCGTGATCCTCACCGAGTCGGCTCAGGTGATGCTGCAGTGCGTAGCACCCGGCCGCCGCCAGAATCCCCGCCTGTCGCATGCTGCCGCCATACATGCGCCGGAAACGCCGCGCCCGATCGATGTCGCTCCGTCGCCCGCAGAGCAGCGAACCCGCCGGTGCACCGAGCCCTTTGGAAAGGCAGACTGACACCGTGTCAAACGGCCTTGACAGATCAGCGGGAGAGCAGCCCAGCGCCGTCGCGGCGTTCCACAGGCGTGCCCCGTCGAGATGCAGGCGCAGTCCCAGTTCGCGCGCCGCCGCGCAGACGGACGCCAGCTGGGCCATCGGCCAGACTCGGCCCCCGCCGCGGTTGTGGGTGTTCTCTAGGCACAGCAAGGTCATCGGAGCCGAACCGTGATCGCTGCGGCGAGGCTGATAGACGGCCTGCAGCTCAGCCGCCGAGAACAGGCCCGCTCCTTCGGGAGTCCCCACCGTGACGAGCTGCAAGCCAGACAGCGCCGCGGCAGCGCCGGCTTCGTACCACTTGATATGCGCCCCTTCGCTGACCAACACATCGTCACCGGGCTGCGTGTGCAAGCGCAGGCCCAGCTGGTTGGCCATCGTGCCCGAGGGAACGAACAGCGCCGCCTCCTTGTCGAGCAGCGCCGCCACCTGTTCTTGTAGCGAAAGGACCGTCGGATCTTCCCCGTACAGATCGTCGCCGACCACCGCCTCGGCAATCGCGGCCCGCATGGCCGGGCCGGGACGCGTCACGGTATCCGAGCGAAGGTCAACACCAGGGCGGGAGCCGCCCCCTGTAGGTAGGCTGGCCAGCAGGACCGCCGGCGGGGCAGAGACAGAGGAGCTCATCGGGGGCACCATACTCCAGCCTCCCACCCCGGCGATAGCGCAAGAGCGCATCCCGGCGCAGGGCGAATGCTCGCCCCGGCCCGCGTCACGCACCGCGGGGGTCGCGATTGTCGGAAGGCTCAGCCGGAGGCTGTTATGATCGGGGGTTCGCAATGTCGCCCTGGCTTCTCTCCGGTCCCTACCCTGGCCAGCCTGCCGCCCGGCAAAGCCGCGCCATGTCCTGCCGGGGATGGCGGGGGACATGGCTCGTCTGGCTGCTCTGCGCGGGGCTCAGCCTGCTGACCGCAGCGAAGGCGCAAGCCCGGGATGGCCGACGCACAGCGGGGCATCACGGGGGCAAGGGGCGCAGCTCTGGGCAGGCCGATCGACTGCGGGCGCAAGGCGTAGCAGCGCTGCAGGCCAACGACCCCGGCGCGGCCGGTCGCGCCCTCAGCCAGGCCTATGCCGCCTCGCCCAGTCCGCAGGGGCTGTTCCTGCTCGGTCGCCTGGCCCAGGCCGAGGGCCGCACCCTCGATGCGCACGACCTGATGCGCCGGTTCTTGGCCGATCCCGATCTCGATCGCGACAGCGACTCGGCGACCAGTCCACCGGCAGGCGCCGCCACCGCGCCCCCGTCCCCTGCCCCAGCGACACCCAACCCCGCGCCCTCGACGCCGCCAGGTCCCGCCCCAGCAGCAACCGGCGTGGCGGCCGATATCAAAGAAGCCGAGCGCATCCTCGCCCTGCCCCGTCCACCGGCCGGCACGCTCAACATCCTGGGTGAGCGCGGCACGCT
>DAORCZ010000089.1:0-2007 GCA_035345735.1 Pseudomonadota bacterium
GCCGCTGCAAGCCGAGATCGGCGTCGACTATGAGATCTCGGCGCTGATCCTGCTTCCGCTGCGACGCAGCGCCGCGCGCAGCGAGCTACAGGCCGAGCGGCTGCGGGCGGCCTCGACCATCTTGTCGATCGCGTATGCGGCTCGCCAGGCGTTCTATGACGTGGCGGCAGCGCTGGAGCAGCAGGCCCTGCGGCAGCGCGCGCTGCAGGTGGCAGAGGCGGCCTACGCGGTGCGCGCCGAGCTAGCGCGCGTCGGCAACATCCCGACGCTGGATCTGCAGCAAGAGCGGGCCGCGTTGGAGTCGGCGCGACTCGATGTGAACGAAGCCGAGCTGAGCGCCCAGCAAGCACGGCAGGGGCTCAACGCGGCCTTAGGACTGGTCGGCGCGCAGACCGGCTGGTCGCTGGCGCCCGATGTCTTGGCCCTGCCACCCGACGGAGTCGACGGAGCCGACGGAGCCGATGCAGAGAACGAGCAGCGCGTGATCGAGGCCAGCTTGGAGCTGGCCGCGCTGCGCAGCCAAGCCAGCGGCGCTGAGGGGCGGGCCCGCATGCTGCGAGTAGCGGGCGCCCTTCCGCACCTAGGCGCGGGCTTTCATGGTGAACACGACGGCTCGGCGTGGGAGCTCGGTGGCCATGTCTCTTTGAGCCTGCCGCTTCTCAATCAGGGGCAAGGTGCCGTCGCTGCTGCGCGGGCTGAGTCGCGGAGCCTGCGCGAACGACTGGTGGCCAGTGAAGCCGTGCTGCGGGCTCGCCTGCGCAGTGCCCAGGCGCAGCTGAGGCTCAGTCGATCGCGCGCTCAGATCCTGCGGGACGGTGTGCTGCCGGCGCGACAGCAGGCGCTGCGCGAGCTGCAGCTTCAGTACAACGGCATGCAGGTCAGCGTGTTTCAGCTCCTCGATGCGCGGCGTGCGCTGTTCGATGCGCAGGCCGCCCAGGTCGACGCGACCCGTCAGGCGCAGCAGGCTCGCGCCCTGCTCGATCTGCTGCTTGCGGGGGGCAGTGCGGATGTGGGCGGCGGCTCGCCGCGTGCGCTGGGTCGCAGCAGCGCCAGCTCGACGGAAGCTCACTAGACGCCGCATACGCCGGCAACAAGAACCCAGGCAAGGAGAACGCAGATGGATCGTCGCACCTTCATGAAGTTTGGCGCCCTGGCGAGTGGCACGCTGCTGGCTCAGCGCGCTGCTGCTCAGACCGTTCCCGCGGCCGCCGGTCCCCACGATCACCACGGCCATCACGGCGCTATGTCACACGGCGCGGGCGAGGGCACTGGGACCGCACGCGGGGTGGTGGCGCGGGCTCAGCTCGCCGGATCGCCGATCGTCGCCCCGGGAGGTCAGCGCGGCGTGATCACGCCGAACGGCAGCACCCTGCCATTGCGCAGCGAAGGCGGCGTCCGCGTCGGACACCTGACGGCGATGCCGGTGCGCCACACCTTTGCGCCCGGACTGGTCGGCGAGTGCTGGGGCTACAACGGCAGCACGCCGGGCCCCACCATCGAAGCGGTCGAGGGGGATCGGCTGCGCATCTACGTCAGCAACGATCTGCCCGAGCCGACGACGATGCACTGGCACGGGCTGATCGTGCCCAATGGCATGGACGGCGTGGCCGGACTGAACCAGGCGCCGATCCCGCCCGGCGAGACCTTCGTCTATGAGTTCACGCTGAACCGCCCCGGCACCTACATGTACCATCCGCACTACGACGAGATGACGCAGATGGCGCTGGGCATGATGGGCATGCTCATCGTGCATCCGCGCAAGCTGCGGGGACCGCGCGTCGATCGCGACTTCGTGCTGATGACGCACGAGTGGAAGATGCGCCCCGGTGCGCAGCGTCCCGACCCCAACGAGATGAGCGACTTCAACGTGCTGACGTTTAACTCGCGGGCCTTTCCGGCGACCGAGCCGCTGCTGATTGCGCGCGGCGAGCGGGTGCGCATCCGCTTTGGGAATCTGTCGGCGATGGATCACCATCCCATCCACCTGCACGGGCTGTCGTTCGAGGT
>DAORCZ010000089.1:2107-14645 GCA_035345735.1 Pseudomonadota bacterium
TGACCCAAGACGTGGTCGCCACGCTGGTCGCCAACCATCGCGAGTTCCTGAACTTTCTTGTGCGCCGCGTGGGCGACCGCGCGTTCGCTGAAGATCTGCTGCAGGAAGCCTTTGTCCGTGGCGTCAGTCGTGCCGACACTCTGCGCGACGGCGAGTCGGTCATCGCTTGGTTCTACCGCAGCCTGCGCAACGCCGTAATTGACGCTTATCGCCGCAAGGGCGCCGCCGCCCGCCGGCTGGAACAGCTTGCGCAGCAGATGGAGCTTTCTAGCGAGCCCGATGCCGAGCTACAGCAGTCGGTCTGCAAGTGCGTCGCGCAGCTATCCGGCACGCTGAAGTCCGAATATGCGACCGCGCTGCAGCGCATCGAGATCGATGGGCTGAGCGTGCAGGCCTACGCCCAGGAAGCCGGCGTCACCGCCAACAACGCTGCGGTCCGCGTCTTTCGGGCTCGCCAGGCTCTGCGCAAGCAGGTCCTTACGACCTGCGGCACCTGCGCCGATCACGGCTGCCTGGACTGTCACTGCGGGCGCTAATTCGCATCTTGTCGTGATCAAACAGACTGGCTTACCGCTTCGTCGGGCCGCTTGGCTCGACGAGGATCTCGCCCACTTCATCGCGCAGCAGCTTGCCCTGGGCGTCTAGCTCGCCGCTCCAGCGATGCGGCTCGCGGTGGCTTTCGATGTAGATGTGACCGCTCAAGCGCACGCCGCCGCCCGCCGTCTGCTGCAGCGTGTCGGCAAAGGGCGTATCCGGCCCGCCCGTACCGCGGCCGACGAAGTCCCACTGCACGCGCCCGCTGGCATCCAGCTTGACGACGCGTGTTGCGCCGCCGCGGCTGGCGTCGTGATAGGCCAGGATGAACAGCAGGAAGCCGCCGTCTGCCGTCGCTGCCGCGCTGCCTCCTTCGAACGCGTCAAAGCCCTTGCGAGCCAGATCGCGACGCCACACCACCGCGCCGCGCGCATCCAGTCGCACTACCACCGGCCGCTGCCGCGTCGTCCCGGTCAGCAGCAAGCCCCCATCCGCCGTCGCCACGATCGGCGCGAAGTAGCCCTGCGCGTTGTCCAGCCGATCCAGGTGGTACGAGTAAAGGGCAATCCCCGTCTCCGCCGCGAAGGCCTGTCCCCAGGCCGATCGATTCTGCGCCGTGATGGTGATCGCCGGGCTCTGCCGCAGCGACAGCAACGTCCGCACCAGCTGATACCAACCCGGCGGCGGGCCGCTGACAAACGGAGCATTTTGCGCCTGATAGCCCGGGTTCTGCTCGACCAGCGGCTTGACGCAGCCGCCCCGCGTCGTTTGATTGCGCCACTCCACATCGCAGAATGGCAAATAACGGCCGCCAAATTGATGATAATTTGACTGTTCTTCTAACGTCCAAGTCAGCTGCGGCCGATAGCGCGGATCGACCGCTTCGCTGCGCCCGCGAAAATACAGATAGTCCGCGTGCCGCAGCCCACTTACCGCCGCCCGTCCCTCGGCGTGCAGCGTGACCCGCCCCCGCGTCGGCGAAACGATGATGATGCCAAAGCTGCTCTGTTCCCGATTTGTGCAATAGGTATCAATCACCACAACTCGGTCATTGCGATACGTGCACGACAATAATCGATAAGACCCATAAAATGCCCCCTTTCCGACATAAGAAAGCGGGGTCGCCAGTGCATCGGCCAGCGCATCGGCCAGTGGATAAGGCCCCTCGATCGCCACCTGCACCGGCAGCGCCACCGGCGGATCCGCCATCCCCGCTGCCCCGTTGGCCGCCGCTGAGCCCAGCTCCCCCAGCCCCAGTGCCAGCCCAACCCAATGCAGCCCAGAGAGACGGGGATGATGGAGCAGCATAGGGGCAGTGTATCGCCCCCCCGCGGCGCTGTCGCGACCGTGCGCGACTGTGCCTTCGTTGTGTCGCGGAGCTTGGCCAGGCCGACCCAGGACGCGGGGTTACATGCCCGCTAGCTGCGTGCCGTATGCGTTGCTGGGGGCGACAAAGGGGATGCCGGCGCGGGTCATGAGGATGGCGTAGACGGCGCGAGCGACTCGCTTGTTGCCGTTGCTGAACGGCTGAAGAGACACGACGGCGGCGAACCAGTAGAGGGCATAGCTTTGCCAGACGTTGGGGTTCATGCCGATCGGCGGCATCGCGGCGCTGCCGTTGGTTCGCAGCAGATGCGCCAGACCGTGCAGGCCGGTGAAGCTGGCGGGGTACAGGGCTTCGGGGCTGGGCAGGCGATAGGGGGGCTCGTCCGTCACGAGCGCGTCCCAGATGGCGACGAGGGTCCTTTCATCGGTTCCGGGAAACGGGCCGCTGCCGGCCTTGATGAGCTTCTTAAAGAGGTCGTCGTAGGCCGCGGTAGACCCTCGAACCCCATGCTTGAGCCACGAGAGGGCCTTGATGCGCTCCACCTTTTCCGGTGCAGGTACGGGGGCCGTGTAGTAGCTCTCCTCGGGCTGTATCCGCCCGGGCTGTTGCATCTCCTGCGCCAGCCGACCCTGGGCCACCTTGGCGTAAAGGTTGGCTAGCTTCTGCATCCGCGGGTTGAGCTTGCTGACTTCTCCGCCGAGGGTGATGGCCAGGCGATTGAGCAGCTCTGTGAGCATCTTGTTGTCTTTGAGCTTGAAGACCGACTGCTCGGTCAGCCGGACGCGCGCGCGCTCGAGCGAGTTCTTGCCCGGTGAGTAGCGGCCGTTTCCGTCCTGGCACTTCAGCTCTTCGTCGATGAGCAGCTTCGATACTTCCTCTGCGATATCGGCGCCACAGGCGCGCTGATACGCCTTGTAGTCGTTCGTGGTGACTAGGAGGGCCAGGATTTCTGCACGTGATTTGACTAGAGACATGGGACCTCTGCGGCCAGGGACGAAGTGCGCCGGCCTGCGGCATTCCTGGTCCTCAGCAAGGCGTATTCCAAGCGCGGGCTGCCATCGGCGAGGGGTTGGCCGGGAACGCTGCTGGCCTCGCAAGGTACTGCGTCAGGGGCGGAGCGAGCCGGCCCTGGCAGCGAGCTGTGCGCACGAGTCGCGCGCATGTGCGCGGGCTGCGCGCACCGGCCAAGCGGCGGGGCGCTGCCGCTGCGACCGACAGCGGAAGGTGGGTGCTTGCTTCTCGCCAGGCTTTCTCCTCTACTGGGACGATGAGCGAAGAGCAGTCTCCTCCCTCCTCGGGGGCACCGCCCGATCAGTTCGCCGACAAGTCGCCCGATAAGGGGGCGGCCAAGGCGCCCGATGCCTCGACGACCCCGGAGTTCGCACCGTTGCCCAATCTGCAAGGGCCGCCCATGGCGCAAGCGGCGCCGTCGCCGCAGCGGCGGGAACAGCTGCGCATGGTGCCGCTCATCGCGGGGGGCATCTGGGGCATCGTGTACGGCGTCATGCTGCAGCTCCTGTTTCGTGCGCCGGGCATGAAGCGCTTTGTCGAGCTGATGTCGGTCGGCATGATCTTTTTTCTGCCGGTGGCCATCGGCTTCCTGGTTGCCTTTTACGTCGGCTGGAAAGAGCGCGAGCGGCCGCTGTCCCTGGGCTATGCCGTCTTCGGACCGTGGACCGCCGTCGGGCCCTGCCTGCTCCTGTCATTCGTCGTCGGCTGGGAGGGGGCGTTCTGTCTGATGTTCGCGACGCCGGTCTTTCTGATCATGTCCAGCGTCGGTGGCCTCCTCGCGAAACTGGCGCTCTTGGTCATCGATCGCGGTCGCGATCGGCGCGGGCCGGCGGCGCTGAAGAACGGGCTGACGCTGCTCTTGTTGGTGCTGCTGACGCCCCTTTCCAGTGGCTTTGTCGAGTCGAACATCCTGCCGCCGGAAGCGATTCATCGCGTCCACACCCAGATCGAGATCGCCGCGCCGACCGACGTCGTGTGGTCCGAGATCATCCGCGTCCGCCGCATCGAGCCGAGCGAAAACCACGGCCTGTTCTACAAGCTCGGCTTCCCCAAGCCCCTCGAAGCCACGCTGTCGCACGAAGGCGTAGGCGGCGTGCGCAACGCCAGCTTCGAAAAGGGCCTGCTGTTCATCGAGACCGTCACCGAGTGGCAGCCGCAGCGCCTGCTGAGCTTCCGCATCCAGGCCGACGCCCACATGACCCGCCTCGACCCGCACGTCGTCGTCGGCGGCCAATACTTCGACGTCCTGCAGGGCACCTACGAGATCACGCCCGGCCCCCGCCCCAACACCGTCACCCTGCACCTGTGGAGCCGCTTCCGCCTCAACACCCACTTCAACGGCTACGCCGGCTTCCTTGGCGACAGCCTGATGCGCGACATCCAAAACAGCATCCTGCGCGTCTTGAAGAAGCGCTGCGAGGGGCGGCGCTCGTAAGGTCGGCGGGCGCCTCGCGGCCGGGACGGACCGCGACGGCGGGGCTGGCTCTCGTCATCCCTCCTGCGCATCGATGGGGTCTCGGCGCGCTGCTTCCGGGCTTTGAACCAGCGCCTCGATTTCGGGGCCGGCTCGGCGACCACGGGCGTCGGGCGCCGTCGGGCTCTGGACTAGCGCGTCTTGGCGAGTGCCGCGGAGCGCGGGCGGGGTAGACCGCGGAGCCCCCTGATCGGGATCGGCCGTTTCCTGATTAATTTCATCTACATAAATACTAATTCTTATTTATAGGACATTCTAGTATCCCATGCTAGAATATTCACTCATCCAATTAACCATAGTGCGCTAAGCGTACATTGAACCCGCGCTGGCCGCCGGGGGGGATGATTGGGGTCTTGGGGGTCCAATGCGCCCCGGGACGGCTTTTCGGACGCGGTGTGTAGAAGGAAGCAAACATGAAGAATGGGTGGACTTGGCCTTGCCTCTGTACGGTCGCTTCGGTGGCGTGGGTTCTTGGCGCCTGCTCAGGCGGCCCAGGGCGCCCCGAGCACGAGATCGCGGGTGCCGCGACCGATGCCAGCCCAGCGCCGCGCCGCAGCCAGCGGATCGAGGTTGAGGTCCTGCACCGCAGCCCCAGCACGGGCCTGCCAAGCTTTGCTCGCGTCGCGCTGAGCGCCGGTCAGCCCCCGCGCCAAGATCCGGTGGTGGCCGCCCGCTGGGTGCTGTCCCAGCTTCGCTCGGAATATGGGCTGAGTGAAGCGGCGCTGCAGGCGGCCGTGCCGACGCTGGTGCACGACCTGGGGCACGGCGCAGTGGTGGTGCGTCTGGAACAGCGAGTCGATGGCCTGGAGGTCTATGGCCGGGCCGTGACCCTGGCGTTCGATGCCCAGGGTCAGCCCCTGGCCATCTCGGGCCAGCTTGCCCCGTCGATCCGCCGGCTGGAGCGGGAATTTAGGCAGTCGGAAGCCGAGGTGGTCGAGACCGCCCTGTCTCAGCTTATGCACAGCAGCCTGCCGGGCAGCACGATCGCCAGCGGCCCGGCCGATGGCCCGTATCGCAGCGTCAGGACGACGCCGGTGCAGCTTGCTGGACAGCGACTGCGCCCGACGCGGCCCGCGCGCGTAAAGCGCATTCTGTATCCACAGAAGCAGGGACTGATACCCGCTTATTATGCCGAGGTTTTTTATCAGCATAGCGGCAGCGAATTCGAAGACAACGATGCTCCTGGGGCGCACCAGCTTTCGGCGTTTGTCGTCTCGGCGGCCGATGGCACCCTGCTGTCTCAGGAGCGCCTGAGCGACGCGGCCGCGCATGCCTATCGCGTGCGCATCAACGCCGAAGACCAGCCCCTGCCCGATCCGCATGGCAGCGCCTTCTGGCCGCATCCGACGGGCGTCGCCGATGGGAGCAAGCCCACCAATCTGGTGTCGCCAGCTCTGCGCACGCTCGACAGCCTGCCGTTTGGCCAGAACGATCCCTGGCTGCCCGCCGATGCGACGCAGGCGCGCGGCAACAACGTCTGGGCCTTCCTGGATCTGGCCAGTCCAGCCGGGTTTGGCACCGGCGATCTCAGCCTGGTGCCCAGCAGCCCGCTGACGTTTGACTACAGCGCCGATCCCAACCAGGACGCGCGCACCAGCGACAGCACGCGGCGCGCCGCCCTGACCCAGGTGTTCTACACGCTGAACTACCTGCACGACGTGTTCTACGACGCCGGCTTTAACGAGCAAGCCGGGAACGCCCAGCAGGACAACCTGGGTCGGGGGGGCAAAGGCGGCGATCCGATCATCGCCGTGACCCAAGCCTTTGACGTTCCCAACAACGCCACGACGACCGTGCCGCGGGATGGCGCCTCGCCCGAGATCCGCTTCGGTCTGTGCGATGGACCCAACCGCGCCGAAGTGGTGCAGCCGATGGACATCGCCGGCACGCTGTCGGCTGCCCGCGCGCTGTTCGGCCCCACCCACTTTGACGTCACCGGAGATCTGGTGCTGGTCGATGATGGCCTGGGGACCTCGACCAGCGATGGCTGCGAGACGCCCTTTGTCAACGCCGCCGCCGTCTCGGGCAAGCTGGCTTTGATCGACCGCGGCGGCTGCTCCTTCCTGCAGAAGGTCCGCAATGCCCAGGCGGCTGGGGCGCTGGGCGTCGTCATCCGCAACGATGCGACGGCGCTCATCAACATGAGCGGCGTCGATGCCTCGATCACCATTCCGGCCCTGATGATTACGCAGGCCGATGGCACCACGATCCTCAACAAGCTGATGGCCGGCACCGCGGTGCAGTTCCGCCTCGCGATCGCTGGGCTCGACTGTGCTACCGACGTCAGCTGGGTGGCGCACGAGTTTGGCCATGTCTTGAACCAGCGCTTGGGAGTCGCGCTCAGCGGCTTTCAGGCCAACACGCTGCGCGAGGGCTGGGCGGACTTCATCACGCTCTTGGCCTTGGTGCCCGCCGACGCTGCGGCGGCCGCCAGCAACGCTGGCTGGAACGGTGCCTTCCCCATCCTGCGCTACTCGCGAAGGTTCCTCGGCACCGACAACTACTATTACGGCGTTCGGCGCTATCCCTACTCGCGCGACCTGGCGAAAAATCCGCTGACCTTCCGCTACATCACAAATGGCGTGGCTCTGCCGGCCTCGCCGCCGCCGCTGTTCGGGGCCAACGGGGCCAACAACGCCGCCCGCCACACCAGCGCCGAGCTATGGGCCAGCGTGCTGTGGGACTGCTACACCAACCTGCTCTTGGCAACCGATCGCTACAGCTTTGCGCAGGCCCAGCAGGCCATGCGCGAAGATCTGGTGGCCTCGATCATGCTGACGCCACCGGACCCAACGATCCTGCAGGCGCGCGATGCGCTGCTGGCGGTGATCCAGGCCCGCAGTCCGGCCGATATGCAGGCCTGCGCGGCGAGCTTCGCCCGACGAGGAATGGGCATCGGCGCGGTGGGGCCGGCACCCAACGATGCCACCTATGCCGGGGTGGTCGAGAGCAATCAGCTCGGCGGCGACCTCGCGATCTTGTCGGTCACGCTCGATGACTCATCCGATTCGTGTGATGGCGATGGCATCGTCGATGCCCGCGAGGTCGGCCGCTTGACGGTTCGCGTTCGCAACACCGGCTCGACGACGATCAGCGATGCCAAGCTGACGGTGAGCGCCGACGAGCCGCTGCTCGTCTTCCGCGACGCTGCCTCGGTTGCCTTGCCCGCGCTGGCCCCGTATCAAGATCACACGCAGGTCTTTGAGTTCACCATTCGCGATGCCACCACCCAGATCACCCCCACGATCCATGTGCAGCTGGAGTCCGCCGACCTGCTCAATCCGCGGACGCTCAGCCAGGATCTGAAGCGACGCATGAACTACGACGTCGTGCCAGCCGCGACGCAGGACGACTTCGCCATCCGGCCCTCGAACTGGCAGGCGAGTGGCGATCCGCAGTACGGCCCGGCGCAGTATCCCTGGCAGCAGATCACCGATGAAGCCGGGGCCGGTCGCTTCTTCATTCCTGAGTTCGGGCAGATCTCGGACCAGTCTCTGATCTCGCCGCCCATCCACGTCGCGCCAACCGGCAGCTTTGGCTTCCGCATGATGCATCGCTACAGCCTAGAGGCCAGCATGAGCAAGGCCTTTGACGGGGGCATCATCGAGATCTCGACCGACGACGGGCAGACCTGGACCGACATCGGCGCCATGTTGACAGCTGGTGGCTATAACGGCCTGCTCAACGATCCCTCGACGGGCAATCCGCTGCTGGATGCTGCCCACCCGATGCAGCGCATGGCGTTCGTGCGACAGAGCACCGGCTACCCAGCCTATAGCGAGACGGTGGCCGACCTGGGGACGGCCTACGCCGGTCAGACGGTGCGCCTGCGCTTCCGCGTGGGCACCGATACCGAAAACGCCGGCGGCGGCACGATCATCGGCTGGGACATCGACTCGATCACGCTCAGCGGGGTGAGCCAGCCCCCGTTCTTGGAAGCCGTGCCGCACACGCGCGACTGCAACCGCGGCCCGATCGTCACCGTCACCCCCACCGACGCCACGGTACAGGCCGGCGAGACCTTCACGCTCACCGGTACGGTGCAGGATCCCGAGGATGACCCCGTGACCTATGAGTGGCAGCAGCGCAGCGGCCCCCCGCTGGGCTTGCCCGCCCCCAAGGCCCTCACGCAGACCTTTGTGGTGCCGCCGGTCGGCGCTCCCGCCCAGCTGGTGTTTGCGCTTGTGGCCAGTGACGGCAAGATCCAGACGCAGGCGGTGGCGCGCATCACCCTCAAGGGCGAGTCCGCCCCGATGCCCCCTCCGGAAGGCTGCTCGTGTCGCTCCACCCCGACGCCGCTGGGCGGGGACGTGGGCCTGCTGTACCTGCTGAGCATCCTCTTGGCTGGCTACCACTGCCGACGTCGAGCCGCCTAAACCCGAGCAGGGCGCGGTCTGGCCGCGGCAATTTACAGGGCTTGCAGGGCCCGCTCCAGGCGGCGGTCGGCCTCGCGGGCTAGCTCGACCAGGGCAGGGTCCCCCAGGCTCTGCATCAGGACCGAGGGCTTGGCCAGCTCGACGGCGTGCTGGCCGTTGCCGAGATCACGGATTACAGCATTGCAGGGTAATAGGGCAGTGACATCGCTATTATGCTGATAAGCTTCATACGCTAATTGCGGGTTACATGCGCCTAGAATTACCACGGCCGGCATCTCTTTACCCAGCTTGTCACGGATCTTTTGGTGCAAATCAATCCGGGTTAGCACGCCGAAGCCTTCCGTTTTCAGCGCGGCGGTTACGCGCTCGATCATGGAATCGAGGGTTGCGTCATGGGCGGCGGGAATTATCCGTTTAAGGTTTAGCGTTTCCATTACGTTACAGTAGGACAGCCCTCGTCCGGGCGGCAAGAACAGATCGTGACCGGCGGGATGGGGGCCCAGCGGGCCAGCGGGAAAGCGGGAAAGCGGGCCAGCAGGGCGGGGGCGGTCGCTGCGCGCCGTCTGCGCCTGGTCCACGTCGATGGCGCGGCCTACACCGTCGATGAGCCGACGCTGTGCGCGGATCCCTTCCAGTTTGACCTGCCGGCAACCACCTGGGCGGGCGAGCTAGGTCAGCGCGAACAAGTCGCTGTGGCACGACCGCATGGACGACGAAGCGCCGCGCCAACCCACACAAGACGTTGCCAACGTCTGGCCCCGCCGCCGGATATTCGTGACTCTCCGCTGGAGAGCCCGGCCATTGCCCCCTTCACGGGATGCGGCGCACAATAATCCGCGCGTCACCTGAGGGACGTGCGAGGAGACCGGGCCTTGTCGAACTCACTTTCCATCGTGCTTGAGTTTGTACGCTCGCAGGAAGCCGCGGACCCTCATGCGTTCGACTTTGGGCCGCAGACCTATCTGCTGCGTAGCTCCGGGGGAACCTACGAGTCGGCGAAGTTTGCCTGGGAGCAGACCTTCGTCGACGACCTGGCTGCGCTGCGGCAACCCGGACGGGATCCCGCCCGGGTGCAGCGGCTGGGCGAGGAACTACGCCACTTCCTTCAGCCAGCCGGCTGGCCGCTCCAGGAGATCAAGATTGCCGAGGCGCTGCGTCAGGGGCAGCGTGTAGACCTGATCATCCGCTCGGCCGCCGCAGAGATCTATGCACTGCCGTGGGAACTGCTGACTCTCAAGGACACCGGACAGCACGTTGGCGAGCTTCCTTCCGTGCTGCTGCGATACGAGTGGCCCACGGACAAATCGCCCGCGCTTCAGCCGGTCCCTGAGCTTCGGGAAGATCGGATCCTCGTCGCTTGGTCCGCGGCCGGCGGGGCCGTGCCGGTGACTGAGCATGTATCGGCAGTCCAGCGGGCGTGGAATGCCGCCGGGCGCGGCTTTGAGTTCGAGCGGGACGTATTGCCGCAGGCTTCTTGTCGGCGGCTCGATCAAGTGCTCGACGAAGCACAACGGCAGGGCCGACCGGTTTCCATTCTGCACCTGCTGTGTCATGGCGGCGCCGTTGGATCGACCTTCGGGCTCGTGCTGGACGGCGAGCCCATGGATGGCTGCGTCACAGTCGACGCCGGTCGCCTGCGCCAGATCCTCGCGCCTTATGTGCGCATGATCCGCCTGGTCGTGCTGGTCGCTTGTGATGGGGGCAACGTCGGTGCGCTTGGCAATCGGCTTGGCAGCGTGGCGCAGTCCCTGCATCGCGCGGGCATCGCCGCAGTCGTGGCATCGCGATATCCGCTGTCGGTGACCGCCTCAAACCTGCTCACCCAGGCGCTCTATCAGCGATTGAGTGGCGCGGCAGCCGGCGATATCGATGCGCTGTCAGAGGCCCTCCTTGCGGCGCGCCGCAGCCTGGCACTCGACGCGGGAACGCTGGAATGGGCAAGCATCCAGCTCTACGCCCGCGGCACGTTGGGGCCGACCGAGACCGTCGCGGAGCGGAGCCCGGCCCAAAAGACCCAGGGAGTGTCTTCGATCGCAGGGGCGCGGGAACCGGATGCAGTAGCGGGCGGGCCGCCAGGAAATGCGGCTGTAGTCACTCGCCAGCGACCTCGTCGGGATATCTTTTTGTGGATATTGGGAGCGACGTTCCTGATATCGACAATGGGAATATTTGCATATAGCAAAATTGCTCAAGATAAAAATCGGAATGTGAAAAATAATAATCAACAAATTCCAGATCTAAGCAAGTCTAAGAGAAAATTCGCGGCCGTCTCGGAAGCTGAACTTATGGTCGCTGGCGGCAGCATTCATGATGTGAGCGCAGCGGGCGGGCAGGGCTATTTTAGCATGCAAATCGTGCCAAAGAACGCAGCCTATGCCTATGCTTCTGTGGATTATAAAGAAACCATAAGGCCGAATTACTTTGCGTCGGTCGAGGTGGCGGCTGGACCAGAGACTCAGACGTTAGAATTGGCCGGCCGCAGTGTCTATTTCTTAGTTGATTTCAAATTTTCGAATTATATGATTTACAGTTCCGAGAGTAATCAGACAGGCTGGCAGCCGTTGCGGGTAAAGACCGACTCGCGTATGAATAGTTTAGGCATTTATCAAAAAGGCCGTCAAGTTGATGTGTTTTTGAATTCGATATATGTCGATTCTTTTTTGATTTGGAATGAACCGACTCCCGGGAAAATAGGTATTTCCTTTAAGGCGAACCCCACGACGGGCGGAAATGCTGAATTCCAAAAGCTGGCTGTGTGGGAGTTCTGAGCCGCGATCTGTAGGTTCTTGGCCCCCTGCTCCGCGCGGACGTACGGCCTCGCGGTCACACCGCTGCGACCCTACGCGCTGTCTGCTTATGGAGAGACGGCCGTGATGCGGACGATGCGTGGCTCCAGCATCCGCAGCGTCTGGACACCAGCGCGTTGATCGTGGCGCCCACGCCGAACGCGAGCAGATTCATGACGATGATGGCGTAGATCATCCAGCCCTGGGGGGCGAGACCGTGGCCGACGTAAGCGAGCGTGGCCGAGGCCAGCCCGGCGAGGACCAGCTTTCGTTCCCCGAGCGTGCGCAGCAGCCAGCCGAGCAGTCCGCCCTGCACCACCGCCGACATCACCCCGACGAAGAAAAAGGAAGCGCCGTTCTGCGGTGGCCCCCAGCCAAAGCGATAGGTGCAGTACAGCACCCAGGTGCCGATCATGATGAACTGCGCGAGGCCAGAGAGGGCAATCACCGTCACCAGCATGCCGACGCCCCGCAAGCGCGCGAGGCCGACCAGGGCAGCGAAGGGGTTGGCCTTCTTGAGATCAATCGGACGACGGCGCGAGGCCGGCAGCGACTCGGGCAGGACGAACAGTCCATAGCCGAAGTTGAGCAGCGAGAGGCCGGCAGCAATGAAGAAAGGAATGCGAATGCCGATGCCGCCGACCAAGCCGCCGATCATCGGACCGAGGATGAATCCGAAGCCAAAGGCTGCGCCCACCAAGCCAAAGCTCCGCGCCCGATTGTCTGGCGTGGTGATGTCGGCGACGTAGGCGTTGGCCACCGAGACGTTCGACGCAAACATCCCGCCGATGACTCGCGCCCCGACCAAAAGGGGCAGCGACCGCACCAGTCCCGACAGCAGGAACATCGTGCCCAGGCCGCCGACCGAAAGCAGGAGCACCGTCCGCCGTCCATAGCGGTCGGAGAGCGCGCCCAGAAGCGGCGCGCACAGGAACTGCGTGAAGCCGAAGGTGAACGTCATGGCCCCGAACCAGTACGACTGCGATTCGAGGTTGTGCGTGAATTCTCCGACGAGAGATGGCAACACCGG